>DATAGL010000959.1:0-2773 GCA_036263755.1 Chitinophagaceae bacterium
TTCATCGCGCTCTGGATGCCGTAATCATCCACCGCAAACACATCGGGCCGGCCGAGGGTGAACATGAGCAGCATTTCCACGGTCCAGCGGCCCACGCCTTTGATCTGCGTGAGGAGCCCGATGATCTCCTCATCTTCCATCTTTTTGAATTTCCGGTCGTCGAGTCCGTGCTCCAGGGCGAACTGCGCCACGTTGTGCACGTAGCCTGCTTTTGCATTGCTGAGGCCGATGCCGCGCAGGGTTTCGGTCGGGGTGGCGGCGATCTGCGCCGGCGTGGGCTCTTCGCCGCCGTACAGCTCCAGGAAGCGCCGGAAGATCACTTCGGCTACCCTGGTGGACAGCTGCTGGCTCATGATAGAGGCGCAAAGGCGCAGGCAGATGTTCTTACGCTGCTTCAGCGTTACAGGCTCCTGCGCTTCGATGACCTTTTTGAGCTTCTTGTCTTTCGAGAGGTGGGCGATGTAGTCCATGTCAGAGTTGCTTTTTGAGCACCCGGCCTTTGCCGGCTGCCCAGAGTACGTTTTGTTTATCAATGAACAGTTCCACAATGCCTCCCAGCCCGCTCCTGCCAAAGGGGAACCAGTTGGTACCGCCGTCGGTGGTCTTCCAGATGGTATAGCCGGAAACGGCATACCCGTTTTGCCGGTCGGTAAAGTGCAGGTCCCGGAAGCCCGCCGGAAGGGCAATGGTCGTCCAGGTTTCCCCGCCGTCGGTAGTGCGGTACAGCTTCGGATAATTTTCATCCGAACCCCAGCCGTAAAGCGAGTCGGTGAAATGCAGGGAGAATAGATACCCCAATTCCGTCCCCTTTGTTTCCCAGGTACGTCCGCCGTTACGGGTGATATGTATATTGTTGCGCAAAAGGGCCCATCCGCGCGCGCTGTCCGTGAAATAAAGGGCCTCGCAGGATATACCTGTTTCTTTTTTCCAGGTTTTCCCCGTGTCCGAAGTGCTGTAGAGAGAATGATCCATGGACTTGAACCCTTTGGCCGGGGTGACAAACTGGATTTCTTCCCCGTTATCCCAGCCGTTTTCAGACCGGGTATGCCAGGTATGGCCCCCGTCCACCGTATAGGTGTACCGGTTTCTGCCGATTCCATATCCATGCTGGCTATCGAGGAACGCAAGGGAGTGGATCCCGGCATGATCGCCGGGTACGGGCGTCCAGGTTCTTCCGCCATCGACAGACCGGTATATGCCTTTGTTGTTGGTGATGAAACCGGTTTGCCCGAAGAAAGCCATATCGTTCATATAATCGCCCGGTATCGTATGTTCGAACACCTGCCAGCCGGTAAGGGAATCTGTGAAGCGGGGAGCCGGTTCGGGTTGGGCTTCCTGCTTTCCTTTGGAACAGGATACAATAAAAAAAACCATTGCCAGGTACGCACCGATCGTAATTCGCATAGAGTAGTTTTGGTTTGAATCCGGAAATTTACACAAATAAATGTCTTGTGAAAAGAGAAGTGCAGCTCACGGCCGACGGCAGCCCTACCGTATCCATCCCTGAAATGAATGTTTCGTATCACTCGCTGTACGGAGCCCTGCAGGAATCACAGCACGTGTTCCTGAAGTGCGGACTGGAGGCAGCCTGGGAGCGGTTCCCGGAGGAACCGGTCCACCTTTTTGAAATGGGTTTCGGCACCGGGCTCAATGCTTTTCTCACGGCCCGGGCGGCCCGGCAAATGCAACGTCCCGTTCAGTATACGTCACTGGAGTTGTACCCTTTATCCGCAGCGGAAACCTCCGGCCTGGACTATGATGCTTCGGAAGAAGGAAGAAGCCTGTTCCGGGCGCTCCACGAGGCGGCCTGGGAAGTACCCGTTCCCATCGATCCCTGCTTTACCCTGCATAAGGTGTGTGCCGACCTGCACACCTACCGGCCCGCGGAAAAGTTCCACCTCATATATTACGATGCTTTCGCGCCGCGGGCCCAGCCCGAGCTCTGGAGCGCCGTTATTTTCCGGAAACTGTACGAAGCCCTCCATCCGGGCGGCCTCCTCACCACCTACTGCTCCAAGGTGGTGGTGCAGCGCGCCCTGCGCGAAGCCGGCTTCCGCGTGGAAAAGCTGGCCGGGCCGAAGTGGAAGCGGGAGATTTTGAGGGCGGAGAAGAGTTGAATGGTTGATCAGTTGACAAGTTTACGAGTTTACGAGTTGGTTTGCAAGATTGCCTGTTTACTAATTCGTTTGCCTGTTTGCTTGTTTGCCCGATAGCGGTTCGGCTTTTTGTTGCTGAGGCAAAAGATTGTCCAGGGTTGACTGCTTATAGCTTGTGGATCCACAGTAACTAGTTGTTTCTGCACCTTAACCTGCAAACGGACAAACAAGCAAACAGGCAAACCAACCCGTGAACTCGTAAACTTGTCAACTGATCAACCGTTCAACTTGTAAACGATCCTCGCCTACTCACGCCGCCTGCTCATTCAACGCCGCCCACAGCACATCCTTCAGCTCCTGGATGTTCATGTTGGTGACGGAGGAGATGAAGAGGTGCGGGTATTCGGGCGGCAGCTCCCGGCGGATGGCTTCGGTGAGCTCTTCGTCGAGCATGTCGCTTTTGGAGATGGCAATGATGAACTGCTTGTGCAGCAGCTCGGGGTTGTACTCTTCCAGCTCGTTGAGCAGCACTTCAAATTCCTTGCGGTGGTCCTTGGAGTCGGCCGGGATGAGGAAGAGGAGGATGGAGTTGCGCTCGATGTGCCGCAGGAAGCGGTGGCCGAGGCCCTTGCCTTCGGCAGCCCCTTCGATGATCCCGGGCAGGTCGGCAATGCAGA
>DATAGL010000960.1:0-2227 GCA_036263755.1 Chitinophagaceae bacterium
GAAAAACAACAGGTTATACGCAAGGAACAGCGGAAAGGACCACTGCGGAAATTCGGCGCTCTTCCAGAAAGCAGTCCAGGCCACATCTTCGCCGCTCATCCATTGATGGGCCCAGAGGGCGAGGACGAGCAGCACGAACGGAAGCAGGGCTGCTGCCAGAAAATGGGGAATACTGCCCGGGCGCACCAGGCTTTTTCCATATTCCCTCCATTCTTTTTTCCCTTCTCTTCCTTTCAGGATCAGCGCAGCCAGCAGGGGGCCCAGGCCTCCTAAAGCGTGCTGCAACGGCAGCGGGTATACCGGCAGGGAAATGCGGAGCGCCGGCGCATACAGGGGCAGCCAGATGAGCCAGGATATGCCATAGGCCAGGGAAAAGAACAGGAGCAGTTTGCGGGTGGCCATTCGCTTTATTTGACCGCAGACAAAAGCGCCTCTTCCATAGCAATGGCTTTTGGCAGCAGGATATTATTCTCCAGGTGCTTGTGCTGCACCAGGTCGCTGTCCAGCTCGCGCAGGCGGTGGAAAAGAACCTGGTGGTTCGTGCAGGCGGTATCGGGAAAGGCATACGAATGCGTAATGGCGCGCAATGCTTTCAGCTGTTCGCTGATCCGGTGGTGGTCATTGTACAACACCTGCTTCAGCGGCTTTCGGAGCGTTTGCACGAAGAGGCGGCCATAGGTTTCCCGCCGCTGAAAGGCATTGCCGATCTGTTTGATGTAGGGAAAAAGGATCGCTTCCTCTTCACGGTTGTGCTCCAGCAGCAGGGACGAAAGACTTTGAAATGCTTCCACTACCTGACCGCCTTCCGGAAACTTTTTCCGGTGGCCGTCGGCAAAACTGATCAAGGCGCCTTCCAGCGCAGGGAGTACTGCGTACAGATAGGCATGATGTACATTGATCAGGTAATCGATGAGAAAATCAATCTTCCACTCATCGAACCGCAGGTTGTTGGACAGCAGTACATTCTGCGTGGCCTGCTCCAGCTCCGACAGGATGCGCGTTTCTTCAATGCCCTTCAGCCGGCAGGCTTCGGACAGCGACACCTGCCCGCCGCAGCAGAAATGGATGCCGTGCCGGCGGAATACTTCGGCGGTACGGTAATCGGCGCGTACGATGCCGGATACGGTTTGTTCGGTGGTGAAAAGGGAGAGGGGCATACAGTCGTTTATTTAAGATCCTCCGGGGACAGTTCAGTAATCAGGCTTTGAATAAGGTGCTCTTTATCGGGGTTCAGCAGATCGGCGATGGTGGTATGGCCGAGGATGCGGAAAAGACCGCTTTTGCCCGTTTCTATGCGGGCATGAAGGGGGCAGGGATTTTCTGGGTTGCAGGTATGCAGGCGCAGCACGCAGCGGTTGAACAGGTTGGCGCCATCGGTAATATGCAGCACCTGCAGCATGGAGGTTTGCAGTGTAGCGGCAGGAAGGCCGAAGCCGCCATTGGGTCCCTTAAAGGAAGAGAGCACGCCTTCCTTCGCCAGCGCTTTCAGGATCTTGCTCATATAATGCCGCGGAACACCCAGGCGCCGCGCGATTTCCTCCACCTGCACCCGCCGGCTTCCCTCCTGCATGAGGGCTATATAAAGGATACCTCTTACCGCGTATCCGAATGATTTGGAAAACAACATATGGGTTCTCTTGAATCTGTTCAAAAATATCCCGGTGTCTTTTTCTTTAACCTGATTAAGATCAGTCCGCAAAATGACGCTGCTCAAAAACGGGTGTAGTGCTGGCGGATAGCTTTGCCCTTATTAAAGACACCGACGTCTTATATCAATTACAAACCAAATAGTATGAAACGATTCCCCCGATTAGCTGCTTCGATCTTACTGGCCGGTGTGCTGCTTGCTTCCTGCGGAGGCGGCGAGGCAAAGCCTGCCGAAGAACAACCGGTTGACGTGACCACCCTGGCCCAGGGCGAGGAGGTTCACGGTGACCTGATCAAAGCCTCCGATGTCCAGCTGACCACACCGCTCAATGCTGAATGGGTGACGGCCGGAAAAGGCATTTATGAAATGAAATGCCAGAGCTGTCACAAGCTGACCGAAGAAAAACTGGTAGGCCCGGGCTGGAAGGGCGTCACTCAGAAGCGCGAGCCGCACTGGATCATGAATATGATCACGAATGTGGATATCATGCTGGAAAAAGATGCTGAAGCCCAGAAGCTCCTGGAGCAGTGCCTCGTGCGCATGCCCAACCAGAACGTATCAAAAGAAGATGCCCGAAAA
>DATAGL010000961.1:0-3653 GCA_036263755.1 Chitinophagaceae bacterium
GTGAAAGTCGTTCCTGGTGCTACCGGGCAATCACCACTTTCCGGGTCACGCTCCGGCCTTCCCATTCCAGTTGCAGGAAGTATACGCCTTCGTGTAAAGCTGAAACCGGGACTCTGACCTCGTTCCGGCCCGGGGTGGCAGTGAGCGTGCGGCTGCCGACTACCCCATTGGATGCGTTGGAAAGGCGATAGGTTACCCGGCCGCCCTCAGTTGCCGTAAACCGTATTTCCAACAGGCTTGAAGCGGGGTTCGGATACACCGATACTGCTTCTTCCGGGAAGGCATACACCGGCACCGGGTTGCGCGACGCGGGCGCTGCCGTGCTGCCGGTTGTATGCACAATCACCAGCTCGGGCTTGTTGGTGGTGCTTTGCCGGGAGACAAAACCCGTCCAGGTATCCAGGTTGGTGGTCAGGGCAAAGGTCACGGCATCATCCCCGGCAGCTTCCCCCTTCACGGTATTGGTAACGTCGATCTCGATATAGCCGGCGGACCCGGGCATGGCTGCTGAAGTGACCAGGTTCCCGGTAGTGGGACGGGCAGTGCCTTCGCTCCAGTTGTCGGTGCTGGCGCCGTTCACGTTCAGCGTACCGGTGTTAGTGCTGTTCTTGTACAGGCGCAGCCGGGCCGAGGTTACGGTGCCGATGCCGGTGAGGGAGAACTTAGTGAACAGGTGACAGTACTTACTGCTGTTCAGGGAGGCATTGGTGCCGGCGGCCACATCGCTTTGCGAATCGGTATCGGCCACCGGGCTGAGGGTGGTGGTCACCGAGGTGCCGCCCCCGGCACTGGTGCCGTACACTTCGAACTCCCAGAGCGAATAGCCCCAGGTAGTGCCCCGGGCGGTGCCGTTCAGGCGCACATACCGGCCCGAAGCACCCGACAGGGTGAGCTCATCCACGCCGCCATCGCCGGTAGTGGTGGTATATACGGTGGTCCAGGTGCTGGCATTACCTGAGGTCTGAATCTGGTATCCGCGGCCATAGGCAGCCTCCCAGCGCAGGATCACCTTCGAAAGGTTATAGTTTCCGCCCAGGTCCACATAAATCCATTGCGGGTCCTGCTGCTGAACGCTGGCCCAGCGGGTGGCCGTATTGCCGTCGAAGGCCTTCGCCGCATTGCGCGTGGTGCTTTCACTGGTAGAGGAAACAGCCGGTTTGTTCAGCGCGAGATTGGTGCCGGTCACAGGCCGGCAGGCACCGTTATTCTGGAGGGAATAGGGGCGCACCGAAGTATTCCGGATGCTGTTGGCATCGGTTGTGGCGATTTCCGTGGGCCAGCCGGCCTTCAACCCGGCAAAGGTTCCGTTGGTGGTCATGTCCATTGAGCCGTCCGTGCAGTCGCCGTTCTTGATCAGTCCCCAGCTCCAGGCCAGGGTACCCACGCCCTGCACCTGGGCTTCCGACATGATCTGCTTGTAATTGATGCAGCAGGCGCAGCCCACGCTTTTGTAGGAGAACTCGCCCACCACGAGGCAGATGTCTTTCTGGGCAATGGTACGGATGGGGGTGGCATAATCCATATTCGTATCCCAGGGGTGCCAGCCGAACAACACGTTCTTCTGCGGATCGCCGTCACGGACGGCAATGGCCTTGTCGCGGATGGTTTCCCAGCTGCGGCCCCAGCGGTCGGCATCCACCATGATCACGTTGGTGATGCCGGCATTGCGCAGGCGCTGGATGGCATTGATGTAAACGGAGGTGTAATCAGCCATCTGCGCGCCGCCGGCTTCGTTGGCAATGTTCACGATGAGGTAGGGGTTGTTGCGGCAAACGGTAACCACTTCGGGCTTCAGCCACCACTGCACGCAGGCTTCAAAGTCGGCGCCCCACTTGCCGGTGGCGTTCCAGAGGCCGGGAATCGGGATCATTTTATTGGCGATGCAGTTGCGTACGTTATCGGCAAAAGCCGACACCGGTATATTCGGGTCGATCATCCACATAAAGCGGACGGCATTGGCCCCCGTTTTTGCGATTTCCGGGTAGGTTACGGCGCCGGTCCGGTCGCTGCTGTAAATGAACATTTCGTTGACGCCCCGCAGGACGATCCGTTCGCCGCATGGGTCGTACAGGTAGCGTCCGGTTACTTTCAGCTGGGCGGATAGGGTGCCGGTGCAGAGCAGCAGCAGGGGGAAGAAGCCCCTGCGAAGGTGGTGTAGCAATAAGCGCATGGTTATGGTTTTGGGGTGAGCGGTCAGACGAAGGTCCAATTCCGTTTGGCCGTAAAGAATGCCTGCGTGGTGGAGGGAGGGGCCAGGGAGGCGCTCCCGGGCGGCGGGGCATGGCAATGGAGCAATATGCCGGGCCGGACGGGGAACTGCGGAAGTTCCCGGATAAGGTAATAGCAACGCATCGTGGCTCCAAGTACGGAAAGATTCTCCGGCCTGCCTTCCTGTGCTGTACTGTGCTGGTTGAGCCGGGTCTTCCAGGTTTTTACCTTCCGGAACCGGACTGATGTGATAGATTTTGCCGGGGGGTACCTGATCAGCCGCCAGCCGATCCGCTCGGGTCCTTTCCGTCACGGGCCCGCTCAATCACGTTTCCGAGTTCGTCGATCAGCTTCTGGTCCGAAGAACCAATCCAGCGGCGCACGCTCCGCACCAGCAGCACGTTATCAGGCGGGATGTTTCCGCCGTGGCCTTCATATTTCAGAAGGCGGGCCGTAAAAATACCGTTGCTTTCCGGGGTGATGGAATAATGGGCCCAGGCTCCTTCATATGGCACGATTGCATTCCAATCCATGGGGCACGATTTAGAATAAATCTGCAGCAAAGAGGAGGCCGCTTGGCAGCAGACCGGGGGCCGATCCCTATAATCTTTGTTAATACAGCCAAAAAAAGCCTACCCGGGAACGGGCAGGCCACACTTGCTATATGAGAGATGAGAAAACGTTGGGATGAGGGAACCGGAAAATTCCACAATCAGTAAGGTAAGGAGGAATTTTCGTCCTTTCTCAAAATTATGCAAAAGCTGTACCCCGGTGTCCTGAACTGTTAGGTAGGGGCCAAAAAAGGAGAGAGTAGCGCTTCAGGCGCAGAACTGGAGCATGGTACGGGCCATTTCCTGCAGGCCGTTCACCGTATTCGGCTTTTCAAAATAAGCCCGGGCCCCCAGCTCAAGGCAAATGCTTTTGTAGGCCCTTGAGGAAGAAGTGCTCCAGACCAGCTTTGGAATTCCCTGGAGCCGCTGGTCCTGGTTCAGGACCTGGAGCACCTGGGCACCATCCAGTTCGGGCATATTGTAATCCAGGATCACCAGGCCGGGCAACTGCTGGTTCGTAAGGCTGTTCAGGTATTCCACCACTTTTTTCCCGTTACTCACCATTTGCACGTGGATCTGGGGATCGATTTGGGCAAAAGCATCATTGAGCAGCTCCTGGTCGTCCAGGTCGTCTTCAGCCAGCAGGATCGTAAGGGCAGAGAGCTGTTCGGGTAGTTTCATGCAACAGGTATAAATGGCAGTGGCCGGTAAAGGTAGCTTTTTAAACCATTGTTCCCGCACCATTGTATAGTAAAAACGGTTAATGTCTTTTCCCTATTTATTGTCAAAAATGGGGTAACCTGTTGGGGAAATAATACTTTTCAGTAGGTTTGGTTACCTTTTATATCCCCCTTAATCATGAGTACTAAAAAACCTGACGGAAACGGTACTGCA
>DATAGL010000962.1:0-5639 GCA_036263755.1 Chitinophagaceae bacterium
GTAAGTGTCCAGCGGTATCCAGGTAAGAGTGAACGAACATAAAAAAAGCGACCGTGAAAGTACGATCGCTTTTCTACCAAACGGTCTGTCCGCTTACTGGTAATAATATTTTACCTCGGCCGTGCCTCCGGAAGCTCCGTAAGTAACCGCACCCAGGGAAGGCTTGTCCGCTATGTTGTAGGTATACTGAATGGAGGTCTGGTCGGAGTTGCCGGGATTATTGGCCTCCACGATGGTTTCCCTGGTAATGTTGTTGGGGCCGAAGAAAAAGCTTCCGGCCACCAGGGCTTCGTTACCCATCACCAGCGGCGCCTTTTTCGTATCATGCTCGTAGGTGTAGGTGTCGTTGAGCACAAAATCGCCGCTGCCTTCGTTCATGTAGAACTCATACGTCACGAGGTTGCCGTTGGCATAGGCATATTCCCTGCGCTCCGTTTCGGCACTGGTGCCATCGGGGTAAACGCTGAAGATCCGCTCCCGCTCGATCTGCCCGGCATTGTTGTATTCATACACAATGCTGTCGGCATAAGTGATATTTGCGATCTCGAAGCGGTGGATCTTGTAGGCATAGCGGTTATTGCTGTAATGCACTTCATACACAACGGAATCCAGGTCGGTACCGTTGAGGTCATCCGAAAAAAGCACCACCTTGGAAATGATGCCGCCGTTGCCGCGCGTGATCTTTATTTCTTCTTCAAAGCCGGTAAAGGTAGCCGTAGACTTCCAGCCGGTGACCCGGTTTTGGGCATCATACGTAAAAGTGGTGGTCATGGAGTCCTCGGGACTTTCCATGAGCACCTGCCGGCGCAGCAGGCCATTGGGATTGTCGGTTCCGGGGTCGTTTGGGTTGCCGCCGCCCGGGGTAGCGCCTGCCGGCAGTTCGAAACTTTTCTCCTTAGAACAGGAGGCCAGGGTTACCAGCAGTACACATAAAGCAGAGATCCAATTTTTCATTTTTCCTGTTTTGGTTTTCAGGGTTAAAAGGTTTCACAGTCCAATCCTCCGGTGTAACGCCACCGGCAGGAAATTGTTGCTCTTTGGGCAGGCACAAATCTAGGGAGGTTTCAGCGGCAGGCAAGGAATAACCTGTACCGCCTGTGGAATTTCTTCACTTCTGCCCTTATCCGTCGCAGTACCGGCTGCTGCTGATTCCGGACACTCTTACATGGTAACGGCGGCAGCCGGTTTCCAGGCTAGCAGTACAGGTCCGGGAATGAGGTCGGGAAAGTCCGTACCGGCGCCGCGTGTACGGTAGCTAGCCGTTCCGCGCTGGTTTTCTAGCAGCAGGAATACCGCAGCAACGGGTTCCGGGGCGCAGCACCCCGCGGCAGGGTTAAGCTTTTACTGGTAAAAATAAGTAACCTGCACCGTTTCCCCGCCCGGGTCCACGGTAGACTGTGCGGACACCGGAAGGTTCTGGTTGTTGTACGTATACGTAGTGGTGATCGTCTGGTTTTCGTCCGGATCTATCGGCACAATGACCTCCTGGCGCGTGATGTTGTTGGCGGAAGTGTACTGGCTGAGCTGGATCACGATGGCTTCCGGCCCCAGTGCGATGGGATTGGTTTTATTATCGTACGTATAGGTCACCCGTTCTTCCTCCGTGACATCGGTTCCGTCTACGGTGTATCCGCGGGCGCTGGCCAGGTTGTTCCCGGCATAGGTATACTCGGTATAACCGGTATGGGCATAACCGGTGCCCGAGAATCCGTCATCCGTATAGGAATCCTCCCGGACGATCTTGCCACCGTTATCGTACGTGAACACCGTGCTGTCTTTGATCACAAAAAGAAATATGTTCACCTTGGTAACACGGCTTTTATACTGGCGGGTATTGGCATCATAATTCACCAAACCTTCCAGGCGGGTGATGCCCAGGGGTGCCAGGGCATCGCTTTCTACCGATACTTTCGAAATCACTCCCTGGCCGTTTCGGGTGATGGCCACTGTGGCAGGCGTCAGGTTCCCGTTATCGTCCGGCACCTGGGTAACGAGCCCGGTGACCCGGCGGTCCGTATCGTAAGTGAAGGTAACATCGGAGGAATCGGTACCGCTTTTTTGCTGGATCCGGGTCAGGAGGCTGCCGGCTGCAGGAACATCGTCATCGTTCTCTTTCTGGCAGGCCGTCAACGAGGCAACCAGGATCAGGGGAAGCAGTAGTTTCTTCATACAAAGGCCGGGAACCGGTGTTATATTCCTAAGTTAAATCATATTACAGTTCGAGCAAGGTTTTCACCGGATCTTTTCCGAACAGGAGCAGCTCGGGATTTTCCAGCAATTCCTTCACCCGCACAAGGAAAGAAACGGATTCGCGGCCGTCGATGATGCGGTGATCGTAAGAAAGGGCCAGGTACATCATGGGCCGGGCCACCACCTGTCCGTCGATGACTACCGGGCGTTCCTGGATCTTGTGCATACCCAGGATGGCCGATTGCGGAATATTGATGATGGGGGTGGACATCAGCGAGCCGAATACCCCACCGTTGGTGATGGTAAAGGTTCCGCCCTGCATCTCCTCCATCGACAGTTTGTTTTCCCGGGCCTTGGTGGCCAGCTCAATTACTTTTTTCTCGATTTCGGCCATGCTCAGGCTTTCGGCGTTGCGGATCACCGGCACAACCAGTCCCTTCGGTGCCGACACGGCAATCGAAATATCGCAGAACTGGTGGTAGATAATGGAGTCGCCGTCGATATAGGCGTTTACTGCCGGCCATTCCTGCAGTGCGAAGCAGCAGGCTTTGGCGAAAAAGCTCATGAAGCCGAGGTTGACGCCATGCGCTTCCTTGAACTTATCCTTGTGCTGCGAGCGGATCGCCATGATCTTGCTCATATCCACTTCATTGAAGGTGGTGAGCATGGCGGTGGTATTCTTGGCTTCCACCAGGCGGCGCGAAACGGTCTTGCGCAGGGCGCTCATTTTTTCGCGCTTCTCCTCGCGGGTAAAGGCTTCAGTGCCGGGTCTGCGGCCGGGGCTGGAGAGTGCGCCCAGTACGTCTTCCTTTAATATTTTTCCATTGTAGCCGCTGGGCTGAATGGATTTGGGATCCACTTTTTTATCGGCAATGATGGCGGAAGCTACCGGTGTTGCTTTGATATCGTTGGGCACTGCCGTTACCGGCTGCGCCTGGGGCGCGGGCTGAGCGGCGGCGGGTGCAGCCTTTGCCGGCTCCGGGGCAGAAGCAGCGGGGGCAGGGGCGCCTTCGGGACGGGCGGCGGTTTCGTCGATGCGGGCTACGACGTCTCCGATGTTGAGTGTATCGCCTTCATTTCCTACGGTCTGGAGCACACCGGCCTGCTCGGCATTGACTTCAAATGTGGCTTTCTCGCTTTCCAGTTCTGCAATCACTTCATCCCGCTCCACATAAGCGCCGTTCGGCTTCAGCCATTTCACCAGGGTTACTTCGTTGATGGACTCCCCTACCGTTGGAACTTTAATATCAATCATCCGGTTTCTTTTTTATGAGTCCATGGTCCATGGACCCGTTTTGATGCTGGTTATTATTCTTTATGCTGTAGATCCGTTGCCAAAGTAACAAGTACCCTTCTCTTTTCAACCGATCCTCTAATCTGAGCCTTGCTTAAGGAACATTGGAAATTGATTATTTCCCTTCACTATACTTCAATCACCTGTTCCTTGCTCCCTTATTAAATCGTAAAAGCCGTCTCCACAATTTCCTCCTGCTCCTGCTTGTGCACTTTGGAAAAGCCCGATGCCGTGGAAGCGCTGGGCTGGCGGCTGATGATCCCGTAATTCAGGCTCTTCAGGTTCATTTGCAGGAACGAAGCGGCGCCCATATTGAGCGGTTCTTCCTGCACCCAGAACCAGGTGGCCCGGCTGTATTTCCGGTAGAGTTCTTCCAGCTGCTTCAACGGCAGCGGGTACAGTTGTTCCACCCGCACGATGGCCACGTCGCCGCGGCCTTCCTTCACCTGCCGCTCCAAGAGGTCGTAGTACACTTTACCGCTGCAGAACAGCACTTTTTTCACCGCCCCGGCATCCAGGATCGCAGCGTCGTCGATCACTTCGCGGAAACCGCCGCTGGTAAATTCGGTCAGAGAGGAATAAGTTCCGGTGTGGCGCAGGTTGGCCTTCGGTGCGAAATTGATCAGCGGCTTGCGGAAGGGCCAGGTCAGCTGGCGCCGCAGCACGTGGAAGAAGTTCGCGGAAGTCGTGATGTTGGTCACGATCATATTCTGCTCGGCGCAAAGCTGCAGGAAGCGTTCCAGGCGGGCGCTCGAATGTTCCGGTCCCTGGCCTTCGTAGCCATGCGGCAGCAGCATCACCACGCCGTTCATCCGCTGCCATTTCTGCTCCGCAGATGCGATGAACTGGTCGATGATGATCTGGGCGCCGTTGGCGAAATCGCCGAACTGGGCTTCCCAGAGTACCAGCGAATTCGGATTGGCCATGGCATACCCGTATTCAAATCCCAGCACGGCATATTCGCTCAGCAGGGAGTTATAAATCTTCAGTTGGCCCTGGCCTTCGCGGAAGGCATTCAGGCGGTTGTATTCCCGGTTGGTGGACTCTTCGTAGATCACGGCATGACGGTGGGAGAAAGTCCCCCGCTTCACGTCCTGGCCGCTCATGCGTACATCCTTTCCTTCCACCAGCAGCGAGGCATAAGCCAGCAGTTCGCCGGTGGCCCAGTCTACCTTGCCTTCGGACTCGAACAGCTTGATCTTGTCCTGCAGCAGCTTTTCCACTTTCCGGAGCGGCTTGAAATCGGCAGGCCATTTCATGAGTCCGCTGAACAGGAAGCGGAAGTCGGCCTCGGAGATCGCTGTTGCCGGAGAACCGTCAAAGTCTTCTTCCGTAGCCTTGCGCAGGCTTTGCCACCATTGCTCCGGCTGCTGGAGGGTATAGGGCAGCGGGTTTTGCTTCAGCTCATCCAGTCGCTCCTGCAGGTCGCTCCAGAACTTTTTCTCCATTTCCTTCGCCAGTTCCTGTGCATCATTGGTTCCGTTCTGCAACAGGTACTGCACATATTTTTCGCGCGGGTTGGCGTGCTGGTCGATGAGGGAGTACAGCTGCGGCTGGGTGAACTTCGGGTCGTCGCCCTCGTTGTGGCCGTGCCGGCGGTAACAAACCATATCGATAAAGATGTCGGAGTTGAACTCCTGGCGGTAGCGCGTGGCGATCTCCACGCACCGGACCACGGCTTCGGGGTCGTCGCCGTTCACGTGCAGCACAGGAGCCTGCACCAGTGCCGCCACCGAAGTACTGTAGTCCGAGGTACGGGCATCGTCGAAATCGGTGGTAAAGCCGATCTGGTTATTGATGACAAAATGAATGGTACCGCCGACGTAGTAGCCGCGCAGCCCGCTCATCTGCAGGATCTCGTAAACAACCCCCTGGCCGGCCACTGAAGCATCGCCATGGATAAGGATCGGCAGCACCGAGTCAAACTCGGAGGCATAAAGCACGTCGGCCTTCGCGCGTGAATAGCCGAGTACCACCGGATCCACCGCTTCCAGGTGGGAAGGGTTCGGGGTGAGGGTAAGGTGAATGTTTTTTCCGCCGGCGGTCTGCACTTCACTGCTGAAGCCGAGGTGGTATTTCACGTCGCCGCTGCCCATCGTCTGATCGGGAATGGCGGTACCTTCAAACTCGCTGAAGATCTGCTCGTAGGTCTTGC
>DATAGL010000963.1:0-1759 GCA_036263755.1 Chitinophagaceae bacterium
ACCCGTGCCGACATTCTTGGCCGACCCCTGTTTGATGCTTTCCCGGACAACCCGGACGACCCCGGTGCCGATGGCGTGGAAAAGCTCCGCACCTCGCTGGAAGCAGTGCTGCACAGCCGCCAGCCGCAGCCTATGGCGACCCAACGGTATGATATCCGCAACCCGGCTACCGGCCGTTTCATTCCCCGGTTCTGGAAGCCGGTCAATACGCCGGTGCTGGATGCCGCCGGTGCCGTGCAGTATATTATTCACGGAGTGGAAGACATTACCGAAAAGATACAGCTGGAAAACTCCCGGCAAAGCGCCGTGCACGATCTCGAGGAAAGCCGCGAAGAGTTGCGCATGGCTATCGACATTGCAGGCCTGGGTAATTTCCGCGTCGAGCTGCCTTCCCGCATGGCTTCCTTTTCCGGCCGTATTGTGGAGTGGTTTGGCCTGACCCGGTCTTTCATGCCGCTGGATGAGGTTTTTTCCGGTATCCACCCCGGGGACCGCGCCCGGGTAGCGGATGCCATCGAGCAATCGTTACAGCCGGGTCCCGGCAGCCGGCACGACCTGACCTACCGGGTGATCCACCCCGGCGACGGCACGGAGCGGCACCTGCATTCCATTGGCCGCACCCTTTTTGATGCCGGGGGCAGGCCCCAATCCATTATCGGAATGATCCAGGACATTACACCGGTGCGGCTGTACCAGCAACAGGTGGAGGGAAACGAGGCCGAGCTGCAGCGGCGCGTGGCGGAACGAACCCGGGACCTGGAGCACTCGAAAACCGTGCTCCACCGGCAGAAACAGTTGCTGGACATGATCTTCCGGCATTCGACCGCCGGCCTCCAGTTTCTGGAGCCCATTCCGGACGGGGACGGAAAGGTCAGGGATTTCCGCATCGTGCTCGCCAACGATCAGGTAGCCGAATTTTCCGGCTTTTCCAGCCTGGAAGAGTTTTGTTCCCATACGGTGGATGACGTGCACCGGTTGCGGGGCGCTGAGCAACTCACGGATTACATGGTTTCCGTGATGCATACCGGCCAGCCTTTTGCGACCGAATTCTACCTTGATAAACAGGGCCGCTGGTATTATCTCAACCTGGTGCGGGTGGAAACCGGTGTGCTGTGCATTATTACCGAAATCACGGAATACAAGGGCCTGCAGCAGCGCCTGCAGCAGACCATTGCGGAATTGCAGCGTTCCAATGCCAACCTGGAGGAATTTGCCTACGCGGCCTCACACGATATGAAGGAGCCGATCCGCAAGATCCATTTCTTTTCCGACCGGCTGAGGGAGGAACTGGGCAACCAGCTTTCCGAGGCCCAGCGCCACCTGTTCAACCGGATGGAGCAGGCCACCCAGCGCATGCAAACCCTCATTGACGACCTGCTGCTGTACTCCCACGTCAGCCGGGGTGCTGTGCTGGAGGAAGAAATTGACCTGAACCAGAAGGTGGCCAACGTGCTGGGTGACCTGGAGCTCGAAATCGAACAGAAAAAAGCCCGCGTGGAAGTGGGGCCGTTGCCGAAGATCAGAGGCCACCGGCGCCAGTTGCAGCAGCTGTTCCAGAACCTGATCGGCAATGCGCTCAAATACAGCAAGGCAGACACCGCGCCGGAGATCAGCATCACCGCGCATACCGTAAGCGGCCGGCAGGAAGGGCTGGTTCCCGACGACAGGGAACAAAGTTACCACCGCATCGAAATAAAGGATAACGGCATCGGCTTCCACCCCGAGGATGCGGAACGGATCTTCCATGTATTCACCCGGC
>DATAGL010000964.1:0-1735 GCA_036263755.1 Chitinophagaceae bacterium
CCTTCAAATTCCACCTCGACCCCACGGCCTGCGCGCTCAGCGGCGGCGAGGACTACGAACTGCTCTTCACCATCCGCCAGGAGGATTACGAAAAGGTGAAGGAAAATGCGGATATTAGTGTCATAGGCTATATGGCGGCTCCGGAAGAAGGAGCCCACATCCTGACCAAGGGCGGGGGCAAGCACCCCATCACCGCCCAGGGATGGAATGCCTTCCGATAAGCGGGGAATGCACCATGAAAAACCTGTTCATCCTCTTTTGTCTCGGACTGCTGGCGGCCGGTTGTTCGGTCAGCCGCTACCACCCGGCCCGCAAATTTGCGCCCGATGTGCTGAAAGAAGACTACCGCATCTTCCGCGGGACGCTGGAAGAATGGCACCCCAGCCTGTACTGGTATACCCCGAAAGACAGCATGGATGCCGTGTTCCGCATCGGCGAAGCCAAACTCTCCGATTCGCTGACCGAGCCAAAGTTCCGCGCCGTGCTTTCCTGGGTGGTGGCCCGCATCAATTGCGGCCATACGGCCGTGCGGCCCTCCGTGGGCGCTGCCCGTTACCGGGATACCGCTTCCCGTCCGCTGTTTCCGCTGGCCCTTAAGATCTGGGGTGATACGGCTGTAGTGGTTTCCAATGTCAACCGCCGCGACTCGCTTCCCGCCCGCGGCCACCTCCTCACTGCCCTTGGCGGGCGACCCATCCGCCAGCTGATCGATACCTTTTCCGCCCACCTTTCCCGCGATGGCTATAACCTTACGCACCGCTACCAGTCGCTTTCCAACCGGGGCACCTTCGCCGGACTGTACAGCGTGCTGTACGGACTGCCGCCACGAATGACGGTCCGCTATAAAGACTCGGCCGGGGTGGAGCGTTCCGGCACGATCGGACTGTACCGGAGCCGGCCCGACTCGCTGCCCCGCCAGCCGCTGCCCGGCGACCGGCCCTCGCGCCGCCAGCGCAAGCGGCAGATGCTGGCTTCCGTGCGTCAGCTCCGTACCGATACGGCCCTGCAGGCGGCATTTATGGAGCTGAACTCTTTTGCCAAGGGCTATGGGGTGCGCCGCTTTATCCGCAGCACTTTCCGGAAGCTCGATCGCCAGAACATCCGCCACCTGGTGATTGACCTGCGCGGCAACGGCGGCGGCAACGTAAATACCTCCAACCTGCTGACCCGCTATATTGCGGACCGGCGCTTTAAGATCGCCGACACGCTGTATGCCATCACCAATAAAGGCCCGTACGGCAAATACCAGAAGGGCTACTGGCTCAACCGGCTCTTCTTCCGCTTCATGACCCGGCGCCGGCCCGACGGTCGGTACCACTTCACTTATTATGAAGGGCGGTATTTCTACCCGAAGCGCCGCCACCATTTCAACGGTCAGGTGTACATCCTTACCGGCGGCAATACCTTTTCGGCTTCCACGCTGTTCGCCGGTTCGGTGATGGACCAGGAAAACGTTACGGTGGTGGGTGAAGAAACCGGCGGCGGCGCGTACGGCAATACGGCCTGGCTGATGCCCGACATCACCCTGCCCCATACCGGCGTGCGGGTGCGGGTGCCCCTGTTCCGGCTCGTCATTGACGGACGCCGGCCCCGCAACGGTCGCGGCCTCCTGCCCGAAGTACCGGCTTACCCGACCTGGGAAGCGATCCGCAAGGGAGTGGACTTTAAGATGGAAGCGGTGAAGGCGATCATAAGAGGCGGGGAAGGAGCGGATTGAATTTACGATGTACGGTGT
>DATAGL010000965.1:0-2793 GCA_036263755.1 Chitinophagaceae bacterium
ACAAGAAGCTGCCCGACTTCAACCGGAGCAACAACGGCAGCGGAAAGAAGGGATTCTGAGCGGAGTGAATGAGTCAATGGGTCAATAGGTGAATACTTAGGTGAATGGGTGGGATAGTGAATGTTTGTGTGCGAAAAGCAAATGAAAGACGAACCGCCCATACATAGAATAATCCCTGGTTCAAAACCGTAAAAAGAAAAGGAGGACGCTGAAATAGCTGTTCTCCTTTTCTTTTTATCCTCCTGCCTCCAGGCAATCCATCCTGAAATCCAAATCCTGCTAATCCGCGGTTGCAAAGAGCTCCGTCAGCGGCGATTCCTCGAGGATGACCCGTTTGCGCGTTCCGTTTTCCATCCGCCACTTGATCATGCGCAGGGCGCCGTCGGCGATCTCGATGCCGGTGATGTCGCCGTCGGAATAGCAGCAGCAGCCCGTGTTGAAATAAGTGGGCTTCAGCGACAGGTAGTCTTCGGCAATCGTATCGTAGGTGTACTTGCGGAACTTTATCTCCTCCTGCAGGGTCAGCTGCATGGATTCGTCTTTCACCTTGCGGGCAAACAGCAGCTGCCGGTACAGGCGTTCCAGGTGCGTCAGCGATTCGAACACCGGCTGATGCGTATGTCCGGTCACCAGCAGCAGGTCGGGCTGGGCCGCGCTCCACTGATACATGTAGTTGTTGTGCAGTGTTTTCAGGTTTGCGTCGTAGGCCGGGGTGTTGGGGTTGATCTTCAGGTAGGACTGGAGCGGGGCCCAGATCTTTGAGATGAAGAACTTACTCAGCCAGTTGCCGTCGCTTACCTTGTCGCCCTGGTGGCCGTGGGTGCAGAGAATGCGCACCTTCCGCCCGCTGAGTTCTGTTTGCAGCACCACGCCTTCATATACCGGCACTTCGGTACCGTACAGGTCTTTGAGGTGGAACGGTGCCAGCGGATCATTGGCCCAGAACAGGTCGTGGTTGCCGAAGATCTTGATGAAGGCATTGGCCGGGATGAATTTCTTTTCGAGGGCGAAGGAAGGCTGCTGGTGCTTCTTGACCGAAAAGAGCGTGTTCTCCCACAGCTCTTCGCAGTCGCCTAGCAGCACCAGGTGAAACCCGTTCTGGTGGTAGTACTCCAGCGCCGACAGGTAGTTCGGCTCACAGAGCATGAAGTCGTCGGCCCCGTTGCGGCGGCCCTTATGCTGGTCGGAAAAGATGATGAACTTGCCGGTGGCGGCGTCAAAGGGAACGACCAGCCCCTTCTTGCGCTTGCCTTCGCTGATGCAGCGCAGGAGTTCGGTCAGGGCCGCAAAGATCCGCTCCCGGTCGGGCTTGGAAGTAAAGCGGTTGGTCATCCATAATACGGGGCGGCGCAGCCAGCGGCTTATGAGTTCGCGCATCTCGGTTCGGCCTGATTGATGAAGGGTTTTTGCATGGAGTGAAATTAGAGAAAAGCTGCAAGCTACAAGCTTCAAGCTACAAGTTATAGGCTTCGAGCTGCGAGCGGTTTGTGCTTTCGCGGTGCTTCAAAAAAAACAAGGCGGTCCCCTGCGGCGGGGCGCCCGCCAGGCCAACGCGCACATACATGCGTTTAATTTGAGGCTTAGCTTAGGCATAGAAGAGCGTGCTTTTATCCTGTAATTTGACCTTTCTGCGCAGGCGCTGGTCCCGCATCGGCGGGAAGGCGCCGGACCATCCAAAGTAAATAGCTCTCCGCGCCCTCCTTTCCTCCGTTGGCTCTGCGCAAAACCCTGTTGCTGCCTCAGTACACTTCCATTCCTGTAAACACATCGTACACCGTACATCGTACACTGTACACCGCACTGCTCCCAAATGAAAAGTCCCGCATGAAGCGGGACCTCTCGAAGCAGTGGGTTGGGGCGTTAACGTGCGGCGATCATGCTGATCTCGACGTTCACAAACTTGGGCAGGGCCGACACCTGGACGGTTTCGCGGGCGGGCCATTCGCCTTCAAAATATTTTCCGTAGATCTCGTTCACTTCGGAGAAGCGGTGCATGTCGGTCAGGAAGATGGTGGTCTTCACCACGTTGGCAAACGACATGCCGGCGGCGTACAGGATCGACTTCAGGTTCTGCATCACCTGGTGGGTTTCCTCCTGGATATCGCGGTTCTTCAGGTTGCCGGAAGCCGGGTCGATACAGATCTGCCCGGAGATATACAAGGTATTGTGTACCAGTACGGCCTGGTTATAGGGACCTATGGGAGCAGGAGCGTTCGGTGTGTTGATGATTGTTTTTTCCATTGTGTTTTGGTTCATTACCGGCGGCGAATTTACCGTTAACCCGTTTCTTTGCAAAAATTAGATCATGCGGATCGTAGTTCTGGCCTCCGAAGCGGCGCGAGACGAGCTTTGTTCCCTGCTCCCGGAAGGGGTGCAGGTAGAAGGGACCGGTGGTCTTTCCGCCCTGGCCCGGCACCCGGAAGCCGATGCGGTTTTCGACCTGGAGTTCCAAAACAGCCCGGAGCGGGTGCGGCAGCTCAAAGCGGCCGGCAAGCCTGTCTTCATCCACAGCCTCCTTCATACGCTGGAAGAAACCGATCCTTCCTTTGTCCGGATCAATGCCTGGCCGGGTTGCTTTGGCACACTGGTGGAAGCGGCTGCCCGCACCGGGCAGAGAAGCGGCGCCGAAGCTATTCTGCAACAGCTGGGCCGGGAAGTGGAATGGCTGCCCGATACCGTGGGGTTTGTTACACCGCGCGTGATCGCCTCCATCATCAACGAAGCGTATTATGCCTGGGGAGAGGGGGTGAGTACAAAGGAAGCCATCGATACCGCCATGAAACTGGGCACCAA
>DATAGL010000966.1:0-14566 GCA_036263755.1 Chitinophagaceae bacterium
GAGGCGGTCCGGGCCGGAACCGTACCCAAGGGCAATGTGTTCGAGTTCTCCCGCGCGGCCGGACTGCTGGCCATCAAAAAAACGAGCGATGTCATTCCCGACTGCCATCCCCTTCCGGTGGAGTTTGCCGCGATCCGGCACAGCCTGGAGGGACTGACCATCCGGATTGAAGTGGAGGTACATACCATCTACCGCACCGGGGTGGAAGTGGAAGCCATGCACGGCGCTGCCATCACGGCCCTGACGATGTACGACATGCTGAAGCCGATCGACAAGGCCGTGGAGATCGGGACCATCCGGCTCCAGCATAAGGAAGGCGGCAAATCGGACCGCAGGGCGGCTGAAGGTCGCGCCCTTACCTGTGCCGTGGTCGTATGCTCCGATACGGTTTCCAAAGGAGCAGGCACCGATGCTTCCGGCGCCCTCCTCGTGGAGCGCATGGAAGCCTTCGGCCTGCAAACAGTGGCGTACGAAGTGATCCCGGATGAAGTGGAAACCATCCGCACCAAGGCGCAGGAGCTCAGCTCCGGCGGCATCGACTTGCTGCTGTTCACCGGGGGTACCGGTCTTTCCCCCCGCGATGTGACGCCGGAAGCGATCGCTCCGCTCATCCAGACACCGATCCCCGGCATCATGGAAGCCGTCCGGCATTACGGCCAGGAGCGCATGCCCTTTGCCCTGCTGTCGCGCGGCGTGGCCGGCTTTATCGGCGACGCGCTCGTGCTTACCCTGCCGGGCTCGCCGCGGGCGGTGCAGGAAGCGGTGGATGCGCTGTTCCCTGCCCTCCTGCACGTGTTCACGGTCCGGTCCGGCCTCCGGCACTGATCTCCTTACTTCACCCAGCTTCGGTATTCATGAAAGAAATCCGCTCCATCATCCAGGCATACCAGTCACTCGATCCTGCAGGCACCCGGGCGGCACTGGCCACGGTGGCGCGCGTGGAAGGCTCCTCCTACCGCCGGGCCGGTGCCCGCATGCTGGTGCGCGAAGACGGCACTTTTGTCGGCGGCATCAGCGGCGGCTGCCTGGAAGGCGATGCCTTGCGGCGGGCCCAGAAAGCCATTGCCCAGAACAAGCCTTCGGTAGTCACCTACGACACCACGCAGGAGGACAGCCACCAGATCGGTGTAGGGCTGGGCTGCAACGGCATCATTGATGTATTGTTCACCCCATTGACTGCCGGAGGTGGCAACCACCCGGTGCAGCTGCTGGAAAGAGTGGCCGGTACCCGCACCCCCCGGCTGATGGCCACGGTCCTGCAGGCCGAAGGGCATCCCGGTCTTTTAGGCCGGGCCGTTCTTCTGGAGACGGAAGAAGAGTTCCGGCTGTCCCTGCCCGTGGAGGAACTGGCAGGACCTCTGCTGGCAGACGCACGGCAATGTCTGGAAAAGGAAACATCGCAGACAAAACAATACCTCCTGGCATCCGGCAGTCTTACGGTTTTCCTTGAAGTGCTGGTACCCGATACGCACCTGGTGCTGTGCGGAGGCAACTACGATATCTATCCGCTGGTGCGCATGGCAGGAGAACTGGGCTGGAAGACGACAGTGGTCATGAACCCGGCCAGGGCCGATAAATCCCTTTTTGAAATGGCGGACGTACATCCCGCCAGCCGTCCGCAACTGCCCGTGATCGACCGCTATACAGCGGTCGTGCTGATGGCGCACGATTACGAAAAGGATTTTACCCGGCTGCAGGCGGTATTGCCCACGGCCGCCCGGTATATCGGGTTGCTCGGGCCGCGCAAACGCAGCCAGAAGATGTTCGATGCCCTGGCCGCAACCGGTGCGCCCCTGTCCGAAGCCAACCTGCAACGGATCCACGCTCCGGCCGGGCTGGATATTGGTGCGGCCACACCGGAAGAGATTGCACTGTCCATCCTGGCCGAGATCCGTGCGCATTTCAACGGCCGTGCGGGCATGCCCCTGCGCCAGCGATCGGGAACGATCTATGGCGATTGACGACAGCTTGCCCTTTATTCAGGCGTTCCGGCTCCGGTCTTCCGCCCCAGGTACTGCCTTTCCTTTCGCGTAACCCATCCAGCTTTCTCCGTTGCAACGGTGGGATATAAACGATTTTCTTTTTCATTTGTTAGCATGCCGTCCGGACCCAACCGGATTCCCAAAAGCCAACGTGGTGAACGCGGTGGTTCCAGCCCGTGCCCGCCCCGTTCAGAAAGGGGCTTTGAACAGTAAAATCCCGATATGATCTTTCGTTTTATAAAAGAAGGCCTTCGTTCGGCCGGGCAGGAAAGCGTCCGGCCCGGGGTCTTTTCCGTACCTGCGGCTCGGGTCCGCAACCTGTTGCTGGGTGCCGTCGCCGTCTTTTTTATGCTGGATATTCTGTACCTGTACCTGCGTTTTGGGCGGGGACAGGAAAAAGGGCTTTCCCGGCAGCTGTATGATTTCTTCAGCCTGCGGCAGGAATTCACATTGCCGGCTCTTTTTTCGGCCTTGTTGCTGCTCCTGGCAGGAGCGCTGCTGTACGTGGTCGCCGAAACCCGGCCGGCCGGAAGTTCTCGCCGCCGGCCCTGGAAGTTTCTGAGCGGAATCTTCCTGCTCCTCTGCCTGGACGAGGCATTCAGCGTACATGAAAAACTCAGCGCTCCGGTCAACCGGTGGCTGACCGGCGACGTTTACGGGCTGCTGCGCTTCAGCTGGGTGGTACCTTATTCGGTGCTGCTGCTGGGACTGGGCCTGTACTACTTCCGGTTTCTGCAGCGGCTGCCGAAACGCACCCGGTATGCGTTTTACATATCGGGTGCGCTTTATGTGAGCGGATCGCTGGGCCTGGAACTGGTCGAAGGCTATGCTTTTACGGAGGGGCAGGAACTTCTGTTTATGGTTCTGGGCACGGTCGAAGAAACAATGGAGATGACCGGTATCATATTATTCCTCTCCGCACTGATGCATTACCTGTCGCCTGCAACAGGCACCCTGGTCCTCTCCAGTGCCGACGGGTGGCAGGAGACGGCTGCTCCGGGCCTGCCCTTGAACAAGATCACGTCCCAGCAAACGGCCCTGCCCTGCACGAATAACCCTATTGAGGATGCGGATCAGTGTCCTTCCACCTACGAAAAAAGGCGGTTCTGATGAACCGCCTTTACCTGAACAATCAGGGCACTTACTAAAGTTTATCTGCCTTTGATGAGCTTCAACGTTCTGCGCCGGTTGCCCTGCACGGCCTCGAGGAAATATGTGCCTTGCTGCCAGTTGGCCCCAACGGTCACGGTGCCTTTGGCGGCAATGCCTCTCCGGACTTCTACTACCCTGCCCAGTACATCCACCACCCGGAAGGTAACCGCCTGCGCATCGTCGCTGCTTACCTGCACGGTGAACTGGTGCGGGGTCGGGTTGGGAAAGGCCACTACCTGCAGGTTCAGACCGGCCGCTTTTGCCCTGCCTTTTTCTCCGCCGACTATGGTTGTGTGGGCAGGCTGGCGCACCATGATGTCCTCATCCACCCGGCCATCGCAGTCATTGTCTTTTCCGTCCGCCGACTCCGACTGGCCCGGCCAGACGGAAGGATCCGAATCATTGCAGTCACCGCCGGTGCTCGTATAGCCCGGAGGCGCCGTGCAGGCAAGGATCCTAGTGGAACCGCCATAGCCATCCCTGTCGTTGTCCTTATAGTAGGTACCCCGGTTGGGCGAATCTTCGTCGCGCTGGCCGTCGCAGTCATTGTCCAGTCCATCACAGAGCTCGGGGGCGCCTGGATAAATGGCTGCATTCCAGTCGTAGCAATCCCCCTTTGCCAGTACAAAACCGACCGGCTGCTGGCAGGCCATAACGGAGTCGATGTTGGAACCCCAGCCGTCCTTATCGGCATCGCGGTAGTAGGTCATAACCGTGAATCCCTCATCCCGCTGGCCGTCGCAGTCATTGTCGAGGCCATCGCAGATTTCAGGGGCACCGGGATATACCTTCGGATTGATGTCTTCGCAATCACCGCCCTGCGTGATATAGCCGGCAGGTGCCGTTTCGGCCAGAACCACGCGCCGGGGATTGCCCCAGCCATCCTTATCGGCATCCTGGTAGAACACTTTTTTGGCGGCCGGTTCGGTCAGGGCGCCCATTAAATGACCCGGCATAGGGGCCTTCCAGGCAATCATACCGCTACCGAGGTCAAAAGCATAGAGATGGCCTCCGGCCGCACCATATAGCTTACCGTCCAATCCCAGGGCCAGTCCACCCTGCGGCTGTGCGGAACCAAAAGTATAGAGGGGTGTATACACGCCGGTCTCCGGATGAAAAGAAAACAGTTCCTTCGTGGAAGCTCCATATAGCAGCCCGTTCATCCCTTCCACGAGGTTGCTGCCGGGGGCCGGCTCAAAGTGATTCGGAGCGGCCGGTCCATACAGCCGGGTGATGACTTCCGTTTCCGGGTTGTACCTGAAGATGGCACCCAGAACGCCTCCTTCATCCGGCTCGTACATATCAGAACCATGCATGCCGTATATGATACCCCGGGCACTTCGGAGCAGGCTGAATTGCGCCTCCTCATGGTAAATGCCAAACCTGTTGTTTTCAGTAACTACAGTACCGCAGTCCTGCACCGAGGGCTGGAGCAGGGCCATCGTATACCATCCCTCGTACTCCCGAACCGAAATCAGCTGATCGATCCCGGCCTGAACCGGGTTTCCTACATACCGGCCGATACAGGCGCCCAGCCGGGAAAAGTTTTCGCTAACCGGATCAAAGGAAAAAAAGGTGCTGTAGTCGGAATCCAGGGTCATGTAACCGGATTCGGTCGTTCCGTAGAGCTTACCGTTTATGCCCAGGTGCAGCGGTCCATTCGGGTATTCCCCGTTCGGATTCCGGAAGTGGTGCAGAATGGCGTGCATGCCGGTGGCCGGGTCAAAGGAAAACAGCGTGCCCCGGCCATACAGCCCGCCATTCCTGGTGACCCCGTACAGCAGTCCGTTGGGAGCAAGGGTCAGTCCGCCCCTGGGCATGGAGCCGTTAGTCCCGTTGAAATGATGCAACGGAGTAACCGTGTTGGTCGCCGCATTGTAGGAAAAAAGAAAACCCTGATTGTAGGTGCCCCCTGAAGAAAGGCCGTAAAAAACCGGTTGCCCTCCTGCCACCAGGGAAAGAAGCAGCAAAGTAAAAAAGAGTAAACGTGTACGCATAGCAGTAGTCCCGAGGTTTACGAAACAGTTAAGGAAAAGGTTATTGGTGTTTCCCGGACAGGATCCGTTACCCTGGAGTAGGCCCTGCAGGGCATGGGTTCAAAGGGAAGGAAAGGGGAGTTCGCGGTGGTTCACCGAAAATACGGTTAATAATTTATTCCCGGCTACCGGTCACCGGTATTTTCCGGCCGCTGCCCACCCAGCACATGCATTCGCCTTTGCCCGGCATGATCAGACAGCAGCCTGACAGGAGATCGGTGCCCGCCCTTTATTACCCGGCCGTCCTGACCCGCTTTTTCTTATATTTAAGGAAACCGAACAACGATGCCTGCACGATCCGCCTTCCCCGGAAAAAGGCCCTTCCCGGCCCTGCTCCTTTTTCTTACCCTTTTTTTGCGGCAGGGACAGCGGCCCTGTCCCAAACCCCGGCTCCCCCTAAAGAACCCCTGCGGATCATTGCTTTCGGGGCGCACCCTGACGATTGCGAGCTGAAAGCCAGCGGAGTAGCCGCCCTGTGGGCCGCAAGGGGGCATAAGGTGAAGTTCGTGGCCATGACCAACGGCGATATCGGGCACTTTTCGGAGGCCGGGGGCCCCCTGGCGGCCCGGCGCCTGGCGGAAGTGCAGCAGTGCGCGAAAATCCTGGGCATTGAAACCGAAGTGCTGGACATCCACGACGGCGAGCTGGAGCCGAGCCTGGAGAACCGTAAGAAAGTGGCGCGCCTCATCCGCGACTGGCAGGCCGATATCGTGCTGTTCCACCGTCCGTACGATTACCATCCCGACCACCGCTACGTTGGCACCCTCGTGCAGGACGCCGCCGTGGTGGTGGTGGCCCCGTTCTTTGTGCCCGACACCAAACCCACCAAACGGAACCCGGTCTTTTTATATTACTCCGATAACTTTACCAAGCCTTATCCTTTCGAGCCTACCATTGTTGTGGGCATCGACAGTGCGGCGCAGAAAAAATGGGACTGCGTGTCGGCCATGCCTTCCCAATTTGGCGACGAGCACTCCTGGCAGGCCAGCACCCTGCCGAATGTGCCGAAGGATGAACAGCAGCGGCCCGCCTACCTGCTGGAACTGTTCAAGCAACGCAACGTGGATGTGGCCAACAAGTTCCGGGCGCGGCTGGTAGAACTGTACGGTAAAGAGAAAGGGAACAAGGTCAAATACGCAGAGGCATTCGAGCTGTGCCAGTATGGACGGCAACCCAGCCTGCAGGAGCTGAAGGAACTGTTTCCCACCTTTGAGCCCTGACGGGAAACGGGAGAGCACTACCGGAAGGCACACGCAAAATAACCAGCTTTACGGCTCCTGCTGAAAGACCACGCCTTACGAATCAGATACAATATTAATATAACGTAATTTTACTATCATCCCCGAATTTGCCTGTCCGGCGCGGGTTTCCGCCGTTGTCTTCCGGCCCTGGTCTTTGCCGGAAGCCCCATACATGAAGTTTTTTTTACAGAAAGGAATTAATTTCCTAACTTTTTTTATACTTTGGCCCCATATCCGTTGTAATCTCCTACCATCCTCTGAGCTCCCACACCAGTTAACCTAAGAAGTCAAACACCAAACTAACTAATTTATTAGGCCTGACCCTGAACCGCTATGGAACGTTACGATCTGCTTGTAGTAGGAAGCTCATTCGCCGCTACATTTTTCATAAAAAAATACCTGGAGAAATCCTCTGCGGCGGCCCGCGTATTGGTGCTGGAAAGGGGCCACTTTTTCCCGCATGCCGAACGCCTGAAAAAAGAGCGCGGCGAGCCGTCCAGCTATAGCCATCCCATCCTGACCGCCGGCAATACCATCATCAACCCCAACGAAGAAAAGACCTGGACCTTCCAGATCGCCTTCGGGGGCAATTCCAACTGCTGGACCGGATGCACGCCCCGCTTCCTGCCCAGTGATTTCCGGTTAAAGAGCCTGTACGGCGTTGGGGCCGACTGGCCCGTCTCCTACGAAGAGCTGGATCCCTATTATGATGAGGTGGAGACCCTGATGTCCGTGTCAGGACCCGAGCACACGCCCTTTCCGAAAAAAAGCCGCTACCCGCAACCGCCGCATGTGTTCACCACCGTGGATGAAGTGCTGCACAAAATGTACGGCGACCAATATATCCACCAGCCCACGGCCCGCGCCCGGATCGCCGCCGCCGGCCGCAACCCCTGCTGCGTGTCCAACTCCTGCAACCTCTGCCCGGGCAATGCGAAGTTCACGATCGAGAACTCCCGCATCGGTGTGTACGAAGACCCGCGGGTCACCATCGTGTACGGGGCGCATGTGCTGCAGCTCGACACCGCAGGCAACCAGGTTAAAAAAGTAATCTACCTGAAGGACGGAAAGGAACAATCCGCCACAGCCGACGCCATTGCCCTCGGGGCCAATGCCATCTTCAACGCGCAGATCCTGCTCGCCTCCGGTGATACCAGCCCGAAAACGGGCCGGGGGATCGGCGAACAGATCGGCATCCGGGCGGTCGTCAAGCTCAAAGACTTCGAGAACGTCGGCGGCAGCACGCATGTCAGCGCCAACGGCTACATGCTGTACGACGGCGACCATCGCCGCGAAGCGGCTTCCTGCCTTATCGAATCGAGCAACCAGCCGTATGTACGCATGGAGCGGGGCAAGTACCGCCATATCGCCGTGTTCCGCATGGTGTTTGAAGACCTGCCCGATGACAATAACTACGTCCGCCTCGGGAGCGACCGCCTGAAACCCGAAGTGCACTATACCGACTTCACCGCCTATGCCAAGAAAGGTATCGAACGGATGAAGGAAAAAATGCCGGGCCTTCTTTCCTGCCTCCCGGTGGAAGACATCGAATACCATAAACCATTCAAGACCGAATCGCATATACTGGGCACTACCCGCATGAGTACCGACCCCAGGGAAGGCGTGGTGGACCGGCACCTCATTCACCACAAGTACCGGAACCTGTTCGTACTGGGAAGCGGAAGCTTTACCACCTATTCGGCTGCCAATCCTACGTTAACCCTGTCCGCATTATCCCTCTTCGCCGCAGATAAAAACTTTGGATCATGAAGCGCAGACGATTTTTAAAACTGGCCGCTGTAGGCACTGCCGCAGTGGCCCTGCCGGCAGCGGGTCTTTCCTCCGGGGCATTCTTCCGGAAAGCCGTAGCCGGGATCATTCACCGCGACCTGGATTACCTGAAGCACGACGATGAAACCGTGGACAAGTTCGCGCGCGATTTCCTCGGCTTCATCAATAACGAACTGCCCATGCGGGAAAGCTTTATGGTCCGCTCCCGCGTGGTGCGCCGGTATGTGAGCGGCGCCAAGCCGAAATCTATCGGGGCACTGGAGGACTTTGTGCCGCGGTACTTACTCAGCACTGACTTTTTTCAGAATAAGATGGATGAGTCCCGGATCTTACAGTACACCGGATTCTACCATCAGAGCAAGAAATCGTGCGGCAACCCTTTTTCTCATTTGTTCTATCCGCGCTCCACGACTGCCTGAGCATTAGTGGACATCCCGGCCTGCCGGAACGGATATCCTAAACTCAAACTGTGACAGTATGCAGCTTGTTGAACCGACCTTATTCAGGAAACGCATTTCGCTGAACACAACCGAACCCCCTGAACCTGCAACGGCCGGCATCAGCCGTTACCAGATCTTTGTCTGCGGACTGGCCCTGGCGACGCTGTTTCACATGGCCAACAAAAACTCCTTCACCAACGGGCTCCACCACTTCCTGCTCACCGCAGCGGCGCTCCTGTTGCTGCAGAAGTCTTCTTCTATCGCCCGGCTCGTATTTTTCCTGACCCTCCAGTTGTACGAGGCATTCAAGATGATGCCCCAAGTGTCCAATCACTGGATCTTTACCACTTTTGTGAACCTGACGCTGGTTCAGGTACTTTTTTCCGAGGTTATCCGCAGCCGCAGCTTCCGGGTCAGCAAGCACCGCTTCTTTGAAACGGCGGCACCGATCCTGCGGATCGAACTCATTATTCTTTATTTCTTTGCCGTCTTCCATAAGCTCAACTCAGGCTTCTTTGCCACGGATGTTTCCTGCGCTGCCGATTTTTTCAAGGCACAGGTACCCCAATGGCTGCTGCCCGCAACCGATGCGGTGGTCTGGTTCAATATTTACGGCACGCTGGTGATTGAGTCGCTGATCCCGCTGCTGCTGGTGTTCCGCAAAACACGCAACCTGGGCCTGTTCATCGGCTTCGCGTTCCACTGCCTGCTGGCCTTCAACCCGCTGAACGGCTTTTACGATTTTTCCTCCATCGTCTTTGCCCTGTACTTTGTGTTTACCGACGCTTCGTTTACGGAACGCGTGAACCGGTTCGCTTTCCGGGTAAGGCAACGCAAGAACGGCGTCAAAGCCTACCTGCAGTCCCTTTCCTTTTCGCCGCGCAACCTGGCGCTGTTTATAGGGCTTATATTGTCCATAGCCGGGGGCATGCACCTGCTGTCGAAACTGTTTCCGGACTATTTCCGGTACGTCCTCTGGACCGTCTACAGCTTCGGGGTCATTGTACTGTTCGCACAGAGCTGGCTGGTACCTTCCCGTCTTCCTGCACAGGAGCGCAATTATTTTAAAATAGCCCGTCTTGCTTTTGTGCTCATGCCCCTGGTCACCTTCCTTAACGGCCTTTGCCCTTACCTCGGACTGAAAACGGAAAACTCGTTCTCCATGTTCTCCAACCTGCGGACCGAGGGCGGCGTAACCAACCACTACCTGGTACCCACCAGCGTTCAGCTGTTCGATTTCCAGAAAGACGTGGTGCTGATACAGTCTTCCGACAACCCGACGTTCCAGCGGCTGGCCAGGGAAGGCAAGATGATGACGTTCTATACTTTCCGGCAGCATGTTCAGAATGAAAAGCCGGGCCGGGTAAATTATGTGCGCAATGGCCGGCCCGCCACGTTCAGCTATGCCACCGCATCGCGGAACGACGAGCTGCTGCAAAAGCCCTCTTACCTGCTGGCGACGCTGCTGCGGTTCCGCTATTTCCGTCCCGCCGGCCAGCAGCCCTGTGCCCATTGACGGGAACAAGGCACCGGCCGGACTGGCTTATTCCTAAAAAAGTAATTTGAACAGTAAGCGCGTACTGAACCATAAATCATTAACCTGAAAGAGCGCGGGGCTTAACAGCCCCGCGCTCTTTCAGGTTTCAACCAGCCCGGATCAGTTCGAATATTTGATGTACGATGTACGATGTACGATTAAAGCTGAAATGCTGACCGTCAAATGTTGCTATAGCGCATATCCCGCTTTTCAACCAATCCACTCATTCAACCCTTCAACTCCAAACACCCAATTCCCAATTCCAAATTCCAAATCCCCTACTCCGTCCGCAGGCTCCGCATCGGGTTGGCCGTGGCAATGCGGAACGTCTTGGTATTGATGGTGACCAGGGCGATGAGCAGGATCACGCCGGCCGGCAGCAGGAACATACCGGCGCTGATGTCGATCTTGAAGGCGAAATCCTGCAGCCACTGCCGCACGAAGTAATAACTGACGGGCAGGGCCAGGAGCAGGGCGATCAGGATCGGTTTGATAAAATCACGGGTCAGCAGCAGCAGGATATGCCTTACCCCGGCACCCGACACTTTACGGATGCCGATTTCCTTCGTGCGCTGCGTGGTCACAAAAGATACGAGTCCGAACAGGCCGAGGCAGGCCACGATGATGGCCAGTACGGCAAACAGGGCGAAGGTGCGCCCGAACAGGCGGTCGGCCTCGTATTGCTTCTGCACCTGGTCGTCCAGGAAAAAATAATCGAACGGGTTGCCGGGGAAGAAATCATCCCAATGTTCCCGTGCCGTGCCGATGATGCTTTCGTAGCCCGCAGCACCGGCTTTTATTTTCACGGAATAAAAATTATCGGCTTCCGTATCGAGCCGGTAGATGTAGGAATCGTAAGCCTCGCGCAGGGATTCCTGGTGGTGGTTGGCCACTACCCCGACGATGGTGAATACATCGCCCCAGAACTGGATCTGCCGGCCCACCGCCTCTTCCGGTTTGCGGAAGCCCAGCGCCGCTACGGCTGCCTCGTTGAACAGGACGGCTCCCGTGTCGGAAGGGAACTGCCGCGAAAAGGGACGCCCTGCCAGTACTTTCAGCCCATAGGCCCCTGTAAAGTCATGGTCCACGGCAAATACCCGGTACTGGTTCGTTTTATCGCTGCCCACCAGGCCGATGCCACCGGCATTCCAGCCTACCTTATTGCCGGGTACCGACGAGGAAGCGGACAGGGCTGCCACCTGCGGATGCCGGAGCAGTTCCGCTTTGAAGGCGGCCAGTTTGTTGCCGTAAGTGGAATCGGTAACATTGGGCCCGCGCAGGATGAGGGTCTGGTCCACCTGCACCCCCAGGTCCTGGCTTTCCATGTATTCCAGCTGGCGGTACACGCTGTAGGTGCCCACCACCAGCGCAAAGGAAGCCGCGAACTGGAAAACCACCAGTGCCTGGCGCAACAGGTGTCCGTGGGCCGATCGGGCGAGCTTTCCCTTCAGCACTTCGATCGGCCGGATAGAGGACAGCACGAAAGCCGGGTAGATGCCTGACAGCAGCGTACCGCCGAAATAGATACATACCAGGGCGGTCCAGAAGCCGCTGTCAGTCAGCAGCGACAGCTTAACGTCGTTGCCGGTGACGGAATTGAATAGGGGCAGGGCCAGCACCACGATCAGAAAGGCCAGTACCACCGCCAGGAGGTTGATCAGGAAGGATTCGAAAAGGAACTGCCGCACCAGCTGCCAGCGGTGCGAACCCATCACCTTGCGCACGCCCACTTCGCGGGCCCGTTCCAGGGCCCGGGCCGTAGCCAGGTTGATGTAGTTCACCCAGGCAATGACGATGATGAATACGGCGATGATCAGCAGGAAGGTAACCGACTTTCCGTTCCCGTTCACTTCGGCTTCTTCCATGAAATGGGACGTAAGGTGAATGTCGCGCAGGGGCTGCAGGTGCAGTTCGATGGTCTTCTGTTTGGACGTCCCTTCCGGGTCGTTTTTCCGGGCCGCCACTTCGGTGATCTTTTTTTCCACGTGGCCCAGGTTGGCGCCGGGCTTCAGCAGCAGGTAGGTATAGAAGCCGTCCCAGTTGAACGTGGTGAGCGCATCGCTGCTGGTCAGCTGCACGTAGGTGGCAAACGAAAGCAGCACATCGAATTTCAGGTGCGTATTCGGCGGCATATCGGCCACCACGGCCGTTACCCGGTAATCCTCCTCCCGGTTGCGGGAAATGATCTTGCCGACCGGGTTTTCCCCGCCGAAGTACTTGCGGGCCGTGGCAGCGGTGATCACGGCAGTATTCGGCTCGGCCAGCGCCCCGCGGGCATTGCCCTGGAGCACCTTGTAGGAAAACATCGGCAGGAAGGAATCCGTGGCGAAATACATGCGCTCCTCGCGGAATTTTTCTTCCTTGTACGAGACCACGCCGGAGGTGCGCGTAAGCTTGGCGAAGGCCTCCACTTCAGGTACTTCCGCCAGTACGGCCGGGCCTATGCCGGCGGCTCCGGCTGCCCAGCGCGTGCTCAGCTTTCCTTCATCGTAGCGGTCCTGCTGTACCCGGAAAATGCGGTCCCCCTTCTCGTGGAACCGGTCGTAGCTTCGTTCGAACCGTACGTACTGTAAGATCAGCAGGCAGGCGGCTATCCCGAGGGCGAGGCCGAAAATGTTGATAAAGGAAAAGACCTTGTGCTTGACCAGGTTGCGGAGGGCCGTCTTGAAATAATTACGCAGCATAAATGGTTTTGATCGTTCATGTTCCCCTCCCGGTTCCTGCAGGAACCATTTGTTATTACGGGAGTCTTCGTACACCTTTTGCTGCATCAGAATAATGCCAATTGCCGGGCTGCCTCATTCTCAGCACATTACCCCTTTCTCCTGCCCTGCACCTGTCCAGAAACGAACAGACAGTGTATCAAAACCGGACACCCGGCCACCCTTCCGGGCAAGGACAGTGCCGGACAGTGAACCCGGGGAAGGCGGCTATATTCGAAAGGCAAGTTATAAGCGAGTACCGCCTTTTTCAGTACGCATAAAATAGTGCAAATGAAACGAATACTGCTTTTCTTCCTGCTGATTGCCGGAGCCGTTGCGCCGGCACATAGCCAGTCCGTTACCGGATTCGGGGCCGGCGCCGGTGAGTACCGCGAACTGTTTGACGGGCTGCGGCAGCTGCTCCTGTCCTCCGAATACGTAAAAACGGTTCGCCTGAACGGAAAGGAGCGCCACCAGTTCGTGCCCTGGGTACGCGACCACGTGCATGTGATGAAAGCGATGAAATACCTGGTTCCGGAGGTCGCCTCCTTCTGGCAGTACTTTATGGAAACGCAGACGGCGGAAGGGCTGTATTTCGACTATTATTACCCGATAGCGGAGCGGGTGAACCACCGGATGAACCTGTTCGACAAACGGTACTGGCGCATCTTTCCCAACGACTCGGTGCAAAAGCACCGGCTGCCCGTGGAAGCCGACCTCGAATACCTGATGGTGGAAGGGGCCTACCATATCTGGCAGTCCACTGGAGATAACCGGTACCTGAAGGAATGGCTCGACGATCTGGAGGAGGGCATGCACTATGCGATGAACGATCCCCTGCGCTGGTCAAAGAAATACGGACTGGTGAAGCGTGGCTATACCCTGGACACCTGGGACTTTATGCAGCTGCCCACGACCCGCCAGGAATACAGCCGCCAGGGAAAAGACGTGCAGAAGGGTATTTTTGATATTGACGCCTCCACCCCGATGGGCATCATGCACGGCGACAACAGCGGCATGTACGCCGCCTGCCGGCAGCTGGCCCTGATGTATGATGCTGCGGGGAATGAAGCCAAAGCGAAAGCCTGGGACCTGCAGGCGGAGCTCTTCCGCGTGCGCACGAATGACCTGTGCTGGAACGGCCGGTTTTATGCGCATTTCGTTCCGGACGACCCGCAGCCCGACTACCTGAAGATCGACCAGCAGAACACCCTCAGCCTCTCCAACCCGTACGATATCAACCGGGGACTGCCCACGCACAGCATGGCCGTTTCCATCCTCCGCTCCTACCAAAGCCTGAAGGGACAAAACGGAATGAATGCCTTTGCCGAATGGTTCGGCATCTACCCTGCCGTGCAGCCGCATTTTGCCGATTACCTGCCCGGCTCGTACATGAACGGCGGCGTGAATACCATTGTGGGCGGCGAGCTGGCCAAAGCAGCCTTTCAGCACGGCATGGAAGCCTACGGGGTGGACATCCTGAACCGTATGCTCGGCCTTATGCGGAAGCACGGGGGCAAGCTGCCCGTGGCCTATAAGCCCGACGGCACCGTGGATGAAGGGATCCCGGACAACTGGGGCCAGGCCGCCGTGCTAAGCGCCCTGGTTGAAGGCCTCGCCGGCGTAACGGATAAAGGACAGCTGTTCCGTACCGCGGAAGTAGCCCCGCGCTGGATCGCCGCCGG
>DATAGL010000967.1:0-3684 GCA_036263755.1 Chitinophagaceae bacterium
ACTGCCCGCTGGCCGAAACCGGCGCTCCGTTCATTTTCATGAACGCCGCCGGACAGATGCACGATGTAACGACGATGGTGCACGAAGGCGGTCATGCCATTCATTCCTTCCTCGCCCACCCGCTGCCGTTGACCTCCTTCAAGGAATACCCGATGGAGATCGCCGAAGTGGCCTCCATGACGATGGAGCTGTTCAGCATGGATTACTGGGATGTGTTCTTCAAAGATGAGGAAGACCTGAAACGCGCCAAGGAGCACCAGCTCGAGCGCGTGCTGACCATCTTTCCCTGGATCGCCACCATCGACAAGTTCCAGCACTGGGTGTACGAAAATCCCAACCATACCGAGGAGCAGCGTGCCGAAAACTGGCGCATCATCCTCAATGAGTTCACGCCGTACAACCTCGACGTGGCCGGGCTGGAGGCATACCGCCGCTTCTCCTGGCAGCGCCAGCTCCACCTGTACGAAGTGCCGTTCTACTACATCGAGTACGGCATCGCGCAGCTGGGTGCCATCGGCCTGTGGAAGCAGTTCAAGGAAGACCGCAACCGCGCCATCCACAACTATATGAACGCGCTGAAACTGGGCGGAACCCGCACGCTACCTGAATTATATGAAGCCGCCGGCCTGCGCTTTGATTTCTCTCCCGACTATATTGCCGAGCTCATGGTGTTCGTGCAGACGGAAATGGAGAAGATCACCCGGCCGCACGGGAAGGAGCAGATTTAAAATTGGGAATTTGGAATTAGTTGATTCGTTGAATAGGTAACAAGTTGATAGGGAGCCATCCGGAAGCGGGTGGCTTTTTTAATCACAGATGACGCTGATGAATCTCAGATTACACAGATGGGGAGGCAGCTTACGCGTGTAGGGAGTGCATGCGGGCGCTGATGACGCAGATATTAATGCAGGAAGGGTCGGCAGGATCACTGGAGATAACTTTTGGGCACAGGTACTATTCTTGTCACCTGATCAACGATTCAACATATCAAGTGTTCGCTAGCCCAATTCCCAATTCCTAACCCCCAATTCCCAAACTGCAATTCCTGCAGATGCCCTTGATCACTACCTGCGTGCTCTCGGCCTGGTAGCCTTCGGGCAGGGAAAGCTTGGGAGAGACCACGTCGTCGAGGCAAAAGGTGCTCTGGCAGTTGGAGCAGACAAAATGTACATGGTCGTCGTGGTGGTGGCCTTCCGCGCAGTCCTTGCACAGCGCGTACAGCACGGAGTTGTCCGCCGTGGGAATGGTGTGGATGATGCCTTTTTCCACGAAGGTCTGAAGCGTACGGTAGATCGTTACCCGGTCGAATTTTTCACCGGCCTTGCCTTCAATGTCGCCATGGGCCAGGGCATCGCTGTGGCTGAGGAACAGCGACAGGATCTTCCGCCGGCTGTCGGTAATGCTCAGGTGCCGCTTGCGCAGCAGTTCGGCCGCTTTATTTTCGAGGACTTTTGTTTGGCTTGCGTTCATGATGAAACACCAATTTACTTGTTTAACTCTTTCCCGATCCGTTCTTTCATTTCCGCCAGCTCCGATTTTTTCAGGCCGTCGTAGATCTTCACCACGTGGCCTTCCCGGTCCACCAGCGCAATGAACTGGGTGTGCAGGAAATCCTCCTCGGGCGACTGCAGGTTGTTGGCCGGGTCGTCGATCTTGTAAGCGTAGCGGGCCATGTTGTACAGGCTGTCCTTGCGGCCGGTCAGGAAAACCCAGCGGTCGGTATTCACCTGCATGGAGTCGGCGTAGCGCTTGAGCCGGGCCGCCGAGTCGGTAGCGGGGTCGGAGGTGTGCGAAAGAATGAGGAAATCGGGCTCGTTCTTGTAGGCTTCATAGATCGCGCGCATGTTATTGTTCATGCGCGGGCAGATACCCTTGCAGGTCGTGAAGAAGTATTCCACTGCCGCCACCTTTCCTTCCAGGGCCTTCTCCGTTACGGTCCGGCCGTCCTGGTTGATAAAGGTGAACGGACGCACCGCGCCGATGGGATTGATCTTCGGCTTGCCGAAACCGGGTACCAGGAAGGAAACGGCCGCATAGAATGCGACCACCAGGCCGGCAAAGAACACGATATAGAACAGGCGTTTACGGGTCATGTTTTTTGGCTATGCCCGCAAAGTTAACTAAGTTGAAAAGCTTATCAGGCCTCCGGAAGGCTCCGGAGCGTTTTTTAAATATAGGTTATGAAATACCGGATGTTTTTTGCCCTGCTTTTCCTGTCCGCGGCTGCCTTTGCCCAGTCCGATCCCGATGCCGCCCGGATCCGCTCCCTGATGGCCGAACAGACAAAGGCCTGGAACCGGGGCGATGTGGCCGCTTTCATGGAACCGTACTGGCAAAGCGACTCGCTGCTGTTCATCGGCAAGAGCGGCGTCACCCGCGGCTGGCGGCAGACCCTGGAAAATTACCGGCGGGGCTATCCCGATACGGCGGCCATGGGCAAACTCGCCTTCGACATCCTGGAAGTGCAGCGGCTTTCCCCCGACTATTTCTCCGTCGTGGGCAAATGGATGCTGCAGCGAACGGCCGGCAACCTCAGCGGGCATTTTACCCTGCTGGTGCGCCGGATCGGCGGCCGCTGGGTGATTGTTTCCGACCATAGTTCGTGAGGGTGGGTACGATGTACGATGTACGGTGTAGTTTCCTTCGCTGTTCTTCAATCGTTATTCCTTGTTCGATATTCCTGACTCCGGCGGAGTGTTTCACGCAAAGCCGCCAAGATCCGCAAAGGGGCAAAGAAGCAGTATGCCCATTTGAACCTTGTGTATTGAGCATTGCTTATTGAATATTTCCCTACCGCACCATTCGAAATTCTTCACTCGTTAATCGTCGGTTCCGCCATTCTCACAGCTCTCCCCTATACGGTTCTTTCCAGGTACGGTAATAGTAGCGGAGGAGAAGGCAAAAAGAGCCGAGGAAGAGGGCGTAAAACAGCCCGTTGCGCCAGGAGAAACCGTCGGGGAACAGGGCCAGCCGGTAGTACAGGCCGATCATGGCCATGGCCAGGAGCCAGATCAGTCCCCAGGAAAAGGAGTTGATGATCTTGCGGAAATACCGTTTCACCTCGGGGTCCATCATACAGCAGGAATTAGCTGTTTAAGGTACTAATAAGGAACGGAACTCGGAGGAGTCGCCGTTGAACACGTTGAAGTCCACTTTCGACAGGATGCCGTTTACCCGCCCCTGCTCGCTGTGCTGCCAGAAATGCCAGGCGCGCCCGATCCGGGGCTTGCGGGGCTGCAGGTAGTGGGCCACCCACAGCGGGTAATCGTCGAAATGCCCCTGGAAATGCGTTTTGTAGAAGTCGGCATTGGTGTAGATGATCGGCTTTACCCCGTAATAGGCTTCCACGGCGTCCAGCCATTTCTTTACTTCGCGCCGGATGACCGCCGACGGCTGCCGGTAGGTAAGCTCCACGTCCAGCACCGGCGGCAGGTCGCCCGATACCAGCTCCACCTGGTTGATGAAGTGCTGGGCCTGCTTCTTTCCGTCGCGCGAAGGGATAAAGAAATGATACGCGCCCCGCACCATGCCGGCCTGCCGGGAGCGGCGCCAGTTGCGCTTGAACAGGGGATCCACCCGGGTCATGCCCTCGGTGGCCTTGATAAAGGCGAAATGCAGGCGGATGTCTTTTACCTGCATGGCCTGCACGGCTTCCCAGGAAATGTTCTGCTGGTAGCGCGAAAC
>DATAGL010000968.1:0-7901 GCA_036263755.1 Chitinophagaceae bacterium
CCTTATGGATAAGGAGCTGAGCTGGGCCGCCGGTCTGGGTTTTAACACGGTCCGCGTATTCCTGCACCAGCTGGTGTGGGCAGAGGACCGCGCCGGTTACCTGCAGCGTATCGATCAGTTCCTGAGCATTGCCTACAAGCATGGTATCCGGACGATGCTGGTCCTGTTTGACTCGGTATGGGACCCGCACCCGAAACTGGGCAAACAACCCGAACCAAAGCACAACGTGCACAATTCCGGTTGGGTACAGTGCCCGGGCTATGAAATTCTGAACAATCCCGACCGTTACGACGAGCTGCAGGATTATGTTCAGGGTGTTGTCAGCCATTTCAAAAACGACGAGCGCGTGCTGATCTGGGACCTTTTCAATGAGCCGGACAACATGAACATCGCTTCGTACAAAGACATCACTTATGCCCTGCATAAGGCCGAGCTGTCGATGGCGCTGCTGAAAAAAACCATCCGCTGGGTACGGGCCATCAACCCCGACCAGCCGATCACCATGGCACCCTGGCAATGGGTGGATATGGACAGCCTGTCGATGATCGACAATTACATGTTCACGCATTCCGACATCATTTCCTTCCACAACTACGAGGATCGCGAAAGCCTTGAAAAGCGCATCCTGGAGATGAAGCAGTTCGACCGTCCGATGATGTGCACTGAATACATGGCCCGTGGCCTGAAGAGCACTTTCCAGGATATCCTGCCGCTGCTGAAGGAACACCATATCGGCGCGTACAACTGGGGGTTTGTCCAGGGCAAATCGCAGACGCACTGCCCCTGGGATTCCTGGCAGATCACGTACCATGATGAACCCGAACTCTGGTTCCACGACATCTTCCGTACCAACGGCGATGCGTACGACCAGGCCGAGGTGGAATTCCTGAAGGAGATCACTAAAGTAAAAAAGCACGAACTGCAGCTGGCCTAACAGCGCATTTCCTGAAATAACAAGAGCACCCGAAAGGTGCTCTTTTTTTGTTAACCCCGGAACCGCGGATTGGCGTGATTTTGAATGGATTCACCCGATTAATTCAATACGAGAGGGAGGATGCTTTTGTTTGAAAGATCATTAGGATTGAACCGTGGATTCTAATACGCCGAATAGGTATTTATACTGCCCGTTCTTTTGCCAAAGCAGCACATAGCCAACAAACTGTTAACAGCAATATCAGCGCAATCAATGTATCATCAGCGTCATCAGTGATTATAAAAGGAAACAGGCCCGAAGGCCTGTTAAAAAATGTTCACGTCGGCGGTGAAAACCTAATTTTCGAGATTAGACTGGTAAAAGCCTTCTTTGTGGAGGACAATCTTGTTGGAAATCGGCGTTAACAATGAGTCTTTCACAAGTTTTTCCACCAGTTTGAGCTGCTTGTCCTGATCGCCGGTTTGAGCAATGAGCTTCCAGCTTTCAATTTTCATCAGCGCCCTTTTGCTGGTTTTAACAACATGGCGTTCTAACCATTCTGATCTTTCAGCTAGGTATAATTGGTGATTTCGAAAATAGGCATGCATAGGATTGTAGTGGTTTTTGCTAAGAGATAAGACAAAATAATAAAATAATATCAATAAAAAAAAGTGAAGGTCTTTTTTATCGCCGGATGGGCGTTTATTATCGACCAACACTCCTTTTTCTTATCACCATCTAAGCAAAAACCATTAACAATTCTTCTTTACAGCACTGCCTCCGTGGCGGACCGGTTGTACTCCTCGGTCAACTTACGTTGAAGCTCAAACGAAACCGGCACGTAACGGTCAAACGCCATGGTAAAACGCGCCCGTCCCTGCGTCAGCGACCGCAGAGCAGAGGAAAAGTCGTGCAGTTCGGCCCGGGGTACCCTGGCGCTGATCCTGCAGAAATGACCCTCCGTATCCATGCCTTCCACCAGGCCCCTGCGGCTTTGCAGCTCACCCATGACCGCACCGGTCAGGTCGTCCGGGCAAAGAACGGTAACCGCCTCAATTGGCTCCAGCAGCTGCGGGTCGGCCTGGCTGAATGCTTGCTTGAAGGCCATCAGCCCGGCAAGCTTGAACGACAGGTCATTGGAGTCTACCGCGTGCATTTTTCCGTCGTATACACTGACCCGAATATCACGTACATAGGAACCGGTGAGTGGACCTGTATGCATCTTTTCCATCACACCTTTAAGGATGGAGGGCAGGAACCGGGTGTCAATCGCCCCTCCGACAACACAGTTGTAAAAGACAAGCTTGCCGCCCCAGTCCAGGTTGAATACCTCACGACCACGGATGGTCAGTCCCGCAGGCTCCGGCATGCCGTCGTAATAGGGTTCGATGCGCATATGGACCTCGGCAAACTGGCCGGCTCCACCGGACTGTTTTTTGTGGCGGTAACTGGCGTCTGCCGGCCGCCGGATGGTTTCGCGGTAAGCAATCCGGGGGCGCCCGAACTTCACAGGAAGGTGGTGCAGCTGCTCGATCTTCCACCGGGCAACGGCCAGGTGCATGTCGCCCTGGCAATGGATCAGTGTTTGTTTCAGCTCGGGCGAAACTTCGATGACCAGTGTAGGATCTTCTTCCCGCAGCTGGTGGAGGGCAGCGGACAGCTTTTCCTCCTCGCCCTTATTCAGCGGCTCCACGCATACGGTCATATTGGAAGCCGGGAACTCGATCGGCGGCAGGGCGTAATTCTTCCCTTTAACGTGCAGGGTATTGTTGACGTGGGTATTCTTCAGTTTTAGGGTAGCCCCGATATCACCGGCTGCCAGTTCCGGAACCGGAACCCGCTTATTGCCTTCCAGGAGGAAAAGCTGGTTGATCTTTTCCGCAACGCCGGTCGACTCATTCACCAGCTCCATTCCGGTTTTGATGATCCCGGAAAACACCTTGAAAAAGGAAAGGTCGCCTACGTGCGGTTCGGTCAGGGTTTTATAGATAAATATGCTGGCTGGGCCGGCAGCATCGCAGGCCAGGGCTTCGCCGGAAAGGGTTTGCTGGGGCGGCATTTCGTTGGCGCTGGGACAAACGTTATCGATAAAGCCCATCAGCCGGCCCGAGCCCATATTGCGCTCCGCCGAAAGGCAGAAAAGCGGGAAAATCTCATGGCGGATCATGGCACTTTTAAGCCCCTGCTTGAGCTCATCTTCGGTCAGTTCGCCTTTCTCAAAATAGGCTTCCATCAGGCGTTCATCATTGGCGGCCACGGCTTCCACCAGTTCCTGGTGCAGCCGCTCCGCACGCTCCCGTTCCTCAGGCGGAACAGGCAGTTTTTCCGGCTTTCCGCCGGTGTCACGAAACTTGTACAGGGTCATCCGCAGCACGTCTACAATTTCGTGGAAACCCGCACCCTGCTGCAGCGGGAATTGCACTACGGTCACTTTGCTTCCGAAATGATCTTTCGCCTGGCGGACCGTGTTCTCAAAATCCGCCGTATCCTCATCGAGGCGGTTGACGGCAAAGATCATGGGCGTGCGGAACCGCTCGGTATACTCCCAGATGATATCGGTACCCACTTCCACGCCGGCGGAGGCATTCAGCAGCATGACGCCCGTATCGGCCACACGAAGGGCCGATACCACTTCACCGACAAAATCGCCGTATCCCGGTGTATCGATGATATTTATTTTGTAGCCGCGCCAGCGGGTATGCATCAGCTTGGAGAAAAGTGAATTTCCGCGTTCCTGCTCCAGCGGGTGATAATCGCCCACCGTATTTTGCTGATCGATCGTACCCCGGCGGCTGATGAGGCCCGCTTCAAAGAGCATGCATTCCGCGAGGGAAGTTTTGCCGGACCCGGCATGGCCCAGCAAAACAATATTTTTTACGTGATCGGTATCAAACTCAGGCATACCATTAAGTTTTAGCAATGAGCAAAAGCATGCCGGCACGCCTGCCGGCATGCATGATGAGGGTGTGTATGAGTAAACCAACTGCCGGTCAGCAGCTGGTAGCGTTGATAAAGAGACGGAAGTCGTTCCGTAGTTCCTGGAGGGTATTTTCCAGGGTTAAAAACCGGTCAAGCAGCTGCTCATGATGGGCATACAGGGCATCGGAATGATCCCCGCCGTTCTGATCCGAAGCGATCCTTCGTTCGTGCCGTTTAATCTCCTGCTTCAGGTCGTGAATGTTGATGAGCTGGATGTGGAATTGGTTCTGGAAGTGTTCTACTTCCTGGTACTGGTTTTTGGAGAGCGGGTTGCGGCAGGAGTCCCGCAAAACAGCAGTACAGTCCTGGAATTCCTCGCGGTAATTTCGTAAGATCTGGCGCCATTCGGAGCATTCGGCGGCAAGCTGCGAGTTGTCTGTTAGAACCATGGGATGAAGGTTTAAAGGTTAAGAATGGTAGATTCCGCTTCAATTTCCCCTGGGTGCAGGATGGTACTTAAATTTAAGCCGCTTCTTCCGAAATAAATTTTGTTTTCTTTCCGGTGAAAATTGTAAATTATAAAGGCCGGTCCGCAGGTGACCGACTATATTTGCAGGCTCCGTGATCGCGCAAACCACCATACAGCAAATCCTTGCCCGCATCGATGTCCTGGACATTGTCGGCTCTTTCGTAAAGCTGAAAAGGAGAGGAGCGAACTACCTCGGCCTGTGCCCCTTCCACAACGAAAAGACGCCTTCTTTTACGGTATCCCCTTCCAAAGAAATCTTTAAGTGTTTCGGATGCGGCAAAAGCGGCAACTCCATTTCGTTCGTTATGGAGCATGAAAAGCTGTCTTATGCCGATGCCCTGCGCTGGCTGGCAAACCGCTACAACATCGAAGTGGAGGAAACCGGCGTATCACCGGAAGTGGTAGCGCAGCAGCAGACCGCGGAAAGCCTCTATATTCTGAATGCCTTTGCACAGAAATTTTACGCGCAGCAGTTGTTTGAAACCGAAGCCGGTCAGGCCAACGGGCTTTCCTACCTGAAAGAGCGCGGTTTTGACGAACCCGTCCTGCGCAAATTCGGCATCGGCTATGCACCCGATGCAAGGGACGCTTTATTCCGCCAGGCAAAGGCGGGCCAGTATAACATGGAGCTGCTGCAAAAAGCAGGACTGGCCGTATACCGCAACGAGCAGTGGATCGATAATTACCGGGACCGGATCATCTTACCGGTGCATAACGTTACCGGAAAGGTTATAGGCTTCGGTGCGCGCCTGATCCGGAAAAACGATAAAGCTCCCAAGTACATCAACACACCGGAGAATGAGCTGTATGTAAAAAGCAAAATACTCTACGGTACCTACTTCGCGCGGCAGGCGATCGACAAGGCCGATGAATGCCTGCTGGTGGAAGGATACACCGATGTGGTTTCGCTGCACCAGGCGGGCATCGAGAATGTGGTGGCTTCGGGCGGCACTTCGCTGACCCGCGACCAGCTGCGTCTTATAAAAAAATACACCAATAACCTCACCATCATTTATGATGGCGATGCTGCCGGTATCAAGGCTGCCCTGCGCGGGCTGGACATGGCCCTTGAAGAAAGCCTGCACGTAAAGCTGGTGCTGATCCCCGATGGCGAGGACCCGGACAGCTACGTGCAGAAGGTCGGTGCTTCCGGACTCCGCGATTTCATAGCTGCCAACAAAAAGGATTTTATCCTGTTCCAGGTTGAGGTATCGCTCCGGGATGCCGGCAACGACGCGAACAAAAAGGCCGAAGTGGTGAACCTGGTGGCTGAAACGATTGCCAAGATCGACAAGGTGGAGGATTTCACCCGGCAGCAGGATTACATCCGCCAGTGCGCACAACTGCTGCATATCGATGAAACGGGCTTCACTTCGCTGGTGAATAAATACATCCGCAACCGGCTGGCGCTGGAAGAAAAAAAGCTGCCGTTTGACGAAGCGCAGACACATGCGGAAAATGCGCAGAAGGCGGAAGCAACGAACTTCGATGACCAGACCTTCAGCCTGCTTTTCCGCGATGAATTGCAGGAACGGGAGATCGCCCGGGTACTGCTGGAGCACGGCACCAAAACCCTGGAAGACAAACGGCTTTTTGCCGAGTATATTCTTTCCGAGATCCCGGAAGATGACCTCATCGACAATGCCGTGGTCGGACGCCTGTTGCAGGAGATCCGCGAACGTCTGGCGCGCCGTGAACCGGTGGATAAAAACCTGTTTGTCTATAGCCCGGACCCGGAGATCAGTACCCTCGCTGTTTCCCTGCTGCACTTTCCCTACGAAGAAAGCGGCCACTGGAAACGGGAGCTCAGCCATTCCAATGGGTACCAGAAAAAGCTGTTTCAGCAGGACTACCGGGGCTTCCTGGATGCCCTTAAACCCGGCAACGAAGAAGAACTGATGGGCTACCTCAACATGCAGGCCGACCGTACCGCCGATGAGGTGGAGTCGGCCATCAGCTACCTGAAGCTACGCAAGATCAAACGCCTGCTCCTGCAGAACCAGGCAGACATTGAAAAAGCAGTCGGCGAGGAACAGATGAACCTTACGCGCACGCACCTGCACCTTAAGCAAATGGAAATGGAACTTTCCCGCAAGCTCGGATCCGTCGTCATCCGGTAATATTTCCCACTAAAAGGAAACGTCCCTTCAAAACAATTTACCACTGTAAATCCGGCAATGTGTCCCATTTGCATATCTGCACATTCGCACATCTGCATATCTGCCCATTCCTCCCTGGCACAGGTTTTTTGGGTTTACGGCAAACGACCGGCTATGCGCATGCCTTACGGCTTTTTACTTCTGCTGAGCTTTCCCTTCTTCTTTTCTCATTGCTACCGGATGCGGGCGTCTCATGGGGGCGGCGAGATCAAAGCTATCCCGGCCCGTACGGTGAATGCAGCCGATATTTCCCTGGCACCGGGTTACCGCATCGAACCGGTGGCACAGGGCCTGACTTTTCCGACAGCGGCAGCCTTTGATGCCGAAGGGCGGCTGTATGTTACGGAATCGGGCTATGCGTATGGGGAGGTCTGGACCGAACCGCGCTTGCTGCGGATCAATTCGGGCGGTACACCTGCCGTAATCGCCCGTGGGGAGAAGAACGGCCCCTGGACCGGCGTAACCTGGCACGACGGCTTTTTTTATGTAACCGAAGGCGGCGTACTGGAAGGCGGCCGGATCCTGAAGATCAGCCCGGAAGGCACGATCACCGTACTGGCCCGGGACCTTCCATCTTACGGCGACCACCACACCAACGGCCCGGTGGTCCGAGACGGCTTTGTTTACTTCGGCCAGGGTACGGCTACGAATGCCGGGGTGGTGGGCCCGGACAATGCGGAGTACGGCTGGCTGCCCCGGAAACGCGATTTCCACGACATTCCCTGCGGTGATGTTACACTGGCCGGGGTAAATTATACCGAACCGGATGTGCTGACCCCCGATCCTTCGGATCAAGCCACGACGGGAGCATTTGTGCCCTTTGGTACCGCAACCGCACCCGGGCAGGTGATCCCCGGAAAGGTGCCCTGCACCGGGGCTATTCTGCGGGTACCAGTAACCGGAGGGAAAGTGGAAGTGGTGGCTTGGGGCCTGCGCAATCCATTCGGGCTGGCACTATCCCCGGAAGGCCGGCTGTTTGCGACGGAGAATGCGTTTGACGACCGGGGCAGCCGCGGGATCTGGGGCGCAGGTGATGTGCTGTGGGAAATCAAGCCGGATCTATGGTATGGCTTCCCTGATTATTCGGCTGGCAAGCCCGTCCGTCAGGATGAGGAATTCAAAGTGCCGGAGCGCAAGCCGGTGCTGGCCCTGCTGCAGAAACTGCCCAATACACCGCCTCAGCCCTCTGCGGTTTTCGGGGTGCATGCTTCCGCCAACGGACTGGATTTTTCCCGCAATAACAGTTTTGGATTTACGGGTGAGGCATTCGTTGCCGAGTTCGGCGATATGGCACCCAAGGTTGGAAAAGTATTATCACCCGTCGGCTTCAGGATCGTGCGCGTGGATGTAAACACCGGGATCATACGCGATTTCGCCGTTA
>DATAGL010000969.1:0-4435 GCA_036263755.1 Chitinophagaceae bacterium
TCCAGTTCCTTCTTCCGCCCGGAAGACAGCAGGGCCAACACCCAATACCCCGGCGCCATTATCAACAAGGCCCTTTACAGCCAGAACCTGAATAACAGTTTTGAATGGTTATGGGAAAATACAATAGCCTACGATAAAACCTTCGGAGACCATACGCTCAATCTTGTGGCTGGCGTTTCTGCCCAGAAAAATACCTTCACTTCGATGGGAGGCAGCGTGGAGCCGCCGAACAGCGTGATCCGCGACCTGGGTCAGTATGTACCCGGCACGCTGCAGCTGAACCGGTTTGGTAACGGGAAGAGGATCTATAGCCTGGCCTCTCAATTTGCCCGGGTGAATTACCAGTTCGGCGACAAATATATCCTTACAGGTACCATCAGAAGGGACGGCTCTTCGAAATTCGATACCGGCAACCGCTATGGCGTATTTCCATCGGGTGCCATAGCCTGGAAAGTCATGAATGAATCGTTTATGCAGGATGTCGGCTGGCTGAGCGATCTGAAGCTGCGGGCCGGTTATGGCGTTGTGGGAAATGAAGCGCCGATCGATTTGTTTCAATACCAGGCATTGTACGCCGGTAACTTCCCGGCCAGCCAGAATGGAGGAGGTCAAAGCAACCTGGGTTATCCTTTCGGCGGTGTATACCAGAATGGCATCGCACAAACCCAGCCGGCCAACCCGGGCCTGCAATGGGAAACGGACTATATGTCCAATATCGGTATCGATCTGGCTTTCTTAAAGGGCGCCCTTACCGTTACCGCGGACTGGTTTCACAGAAAGTCCAAGGATTTCCTGTTGCGCGTACCGGCTCCCGCACAAACAGGTTACCAGTTCCAGACAAAAAATGTAGGGGATATGAGCAACAAAGGGGTGGAGGTTGCGATCAACTACAGGGGCTCCAGAGGAAGGGACTTCCAGTATGGCGTAGGATTGACCTGGTCGGCCATTAAAAACCGGCTGACCTCCATCACCTCCGGCGTAAACTTCCTGACCAGCGCCAACTTCGGTTACAGCCTGACCGGGCAGGGCTGGAATGAATTCAGCCAGTTCATCCCGGGTGAGGAAGCCGGTGTGTTTTACGGATACAAATCCCTGGGCATTTTCCAGACGCAGGCGGAAATCGATGCACTGGATGCCAAAGCGCCCGGGGGTATCTATTACCGGGCAGAAACGGCGCCCGGAGACCGGTATTTTGCGGACGTGAGCGGCCCGGAGGGCAAACCGGACGGCAAGGTGGATGCCAATGACCGGACCGCCCTGGGCAGCCCGCAACCGAAGTTCTTTGGTGGCCTGAACCTGGACGCCACCTACAAGTCCTGGGACTTCAACGTCTTTTTCTACGGGTCTTATGGTAACAAGATCCTGAACTACGCGCAGAGCAATATGCAGTCGTTCCAGAAAAGGGGCTCGGAAGGGGTACAGAATGTCAGTGTGGAGTATTACAACAACCGGTGGACGGCGACCAACCCTTCCAACAAATATGCCCGGGCGCTGCACAATGATGACCAGACACTCAACAACGTACCCTCCAGCCACTGGGTAGAAGACGGCAGCTACCTGAGATTGAAGAACCTGACCATAGGCTATACGTTACCGGCAGGCATCGCAGAGAAGTTGACCTTGTCGCGGGCCAGAATTTATGTTTCCTCGCAAAACCTGTTTACGATCACGAAATACAGCGGCCTCGACCCGGAAATAGGTATTCAGAACGGCAGCCCGATTTTCAATGGCGTGGATAACGGCGTTTATCCTGCCTCCCGGTTTTTCACAGTGGGCGTAAATGTTACCTTCTAAACTAAAGTGTGCTAAATACAGCGATATGAAACGAATCAAACTTCTGCTGATCATCCCGGTTGCTTTGGCGATAGCGATCATTCCCCAGGCCTGTAAGAAGGGCTTTCTGGACCAGACCAATACCTTCCAGGGTTCAGCCGATGCTACGTTCAATAAGCCCGGAGATGTGGTGGCTATTGTCAATGCGATCTACGATACGTACCAGAACAGCGACCTTTTAAAGAAATGTCTCTGGTACCGGGCCAACTTCAGTACCCATGATTTCTTCAACTGGGGCGGCGACGTATTCTGGAACAACTACCAGATACCCGCCACCTTTGGCGGCCTTTCCATATTCTGGGACAATGCCTACATTGGCATTGCACGGGCGAATGCGGCCCTGATCGCCATCGAGCAAAGCAAGAATAAAGGGATCATCGACGACGCTCTGGCCCGGCGCCTTTCCGGCGAGGCCTATTTCCTCCGGGGTATGACGTATTATTACCTGGCAGCCGCTTTCGGAGGGGTTCCCCTGGAATTAAGCGCCGTAACGGACGGGTTAACGCCCCGGGCATCCCGTGATTCGGTATTCAGGCAGGTAGTGTCGGATATGCAGCAGGCAGAACAGCTGTTGCTTTCCAAATCCGACCTGCCAGCAGCGGAACTGGGCAGGGCTACCAAGGGGGCGGCCTATGGGTATGAGGGCGCTGCCCGCATGTGGTTGAAAGATTATGCCGGTGCACTGGAAGCGTTCAATAATCCGGAGATCACGGCCAATTATGCCCTGCTGCCCAACTTCGCCGATGTACATGAATACAACCGGCAAAATAATAACGAGTCCCTTTTTGAAGTCCAGTTCCAGTTACCGCCCAACGGCTCTCAAAGCTGGGATGGAAGCTGGCAGCCGCCCGGTGCGGAGTTAGGGTGGATCGACAGCTTCAGCTGGCCGGAAGAAATCACGCAGCAGGGTTATGACTACGGCAACCCGGCGCTCTGGAATTCGTACCAGGAAGGGGACAAGCGGAAGCTGCTCACCATTGTCGGCCCCGGCGATCCGCTGGTTAGCCCCGGGATCATTGCCAAGTGGGGTGGTATCAAAGGGTACATACCCGTGGTGCAGGGCTATGCCGCCGGCAATCCGAAATACACGGCGGACGATGGTTCGATCCTGAATACCGTCGGCACGGTAACCCGCCCCTGGTACGGCAGCGACGGAGGCCGTACCGGATATTTCGCCGCTAAAAAATGGAGGGATCCGAACCTGACCGGCAACTACGGCCCCTCTGCCATTTTCGGTGACCAGAACCAGATCCTGCTACGTTATGCCGAGATACTATTGTCCCGGGCGGAATGTAAAGTGCGCCTGAACGACATCCCGGGTGCTATGGCGGATCTCAAGCTGGTCAGGGACCGGGCCTGGGGCGGAACGGCACCCGCGGTCATGAAGGATAGTGCCAATTATGATGGTACTCCGGGCCAACCGATAACGGATCCCCTGGAAATGGTGTTAAGCGAATACAGGCATGAGCTGACCGGGGAATACTCCACCTTCTTTAACCTTTGCCGGGCCGGCAATGAGGTAGCGATCGCTTTTATTAAAAAGGCAAACGGTACCGTGGACGGCAACTATAACCCTATTCCCAACCCGGCGCCCGGCCCGACGCATGACGGCAAGCTGCATGGTTTGTACAATACAACGCCCACGCTGAATAACCTGCTGCTGCCCATTCCGCAGGGAGCCATTGCGCTCAATCCCAACCTGACGCAAAACCCGGGATATTAGAACGCATTTGTTTTTATCAAAAGGTTTCTCCACCGGGGAAACCTTTTTTATTAAATTGAACGTCCAACATTTTCACACCTATCCGGTTTATCCATGAGGTTTTCTCCGCTGTTAATGGTTTGCCTTTCGCTCCTGTTCTGCGCCTGCCGGGAAGAACAAACCTTGTTTGAAAAAGTATCTTCTGCCCGGTCGGGTATCGATTTCAACAACCGGATCGTGGAAAATGATACCATCAACCCGACGGATGTGGTGAACGTTTATAACGGGGGAGGCGTAGGGATCGGCGACTTCAACAACGACGGATTGCAGGACCTGTTTTTTACCGGTAACATGGTGCCCTGCAGGCTGTACCTGAACAAGGGATCGTTTTCGTTTGATGATGTCACGGAGCAGGCCGGCGTGGAGGGTATGGGCCGGTGGGCCAGAGGGGTTTCCGTGGTGGATATCAACAATGATGGCTTGCAGGATATCTACATCTGCAACACGATTTACAAGGATTCATTAAGGCGCCGGAATATATTGTATATAAACAAAGGCGTGGAAAACGGCATTCCCCGCTTTGAAGATAAGGCTGCCGAATACGGACTGGATATTCATGTGCAGTCGACCATGGGTAATTTTTTCGATTATGACAATGACGGCGACCTGGACTTTTTTCTCACGGCAAACGAGGCGACCAGTGAGATCAATCCTTCCGCATTCGGAAAAAATTCCAATACAAGAAAAGACCGCGGCACGGGCAGGCTCTACCGGAACGATAAAAGCCCTCAGCTCAATCATCCTGTCTTTACGGAAGTCTCTGCCCGGGCCGGCTTAACACTGGATGGCTACGGGCACGGCGCCACCATAACGGACATCAACAACGACGGGTGGAAGGAT
>DATAGL010000970.1:0-2034 GCA_036263755.1 Chitinophagaceae bacterium
ACTTATCCTTAAGTTGCTTTTTTATTTTATGCATCCGGTAACCTGTTCATTACTTTACGTAGTTAAGGAAATACGCTTATAAAAAGGTGAACAATGGAATAGTAGTAACTCCCAAACGGTTCCCGACAAATTCCCCTGAAACCCTAACTTCGCTCTTTAATGGAAATCATCGTTCGAGGGGCAAGGGTTCTGGATCCCTCCTCTCCTTTTCATCAGCAGACCGTTGATATTGCCCTCCGCGACGGCATCATTACGGAAGTAGCTTCCCGTCTGGACATTTCTTCTGCACAGGTTATCGATTTTCCGGGTCTTCACCTGACCCCGGGTTGGCTGGATGTTTTTTCCCATTTCTGCGATCCGGGATTTGAATACAAGGAAACGCTGGAATCGGGTGCGCGCAGCGCAGCTGCCGGAGGATATACCGATGTGCTGGTGGTCCCGAACACCAGCCCTGTAGTGCACAACAAGGCCGCAGTGGCATATGTGGTGGAACGTTCCCGGACGCTTCCGGTCCGTATTCATCCCATCGGCGCCGTTTCCCGCAATACGGAAGGAAAAGAGCTGGCTGAGATGTACGACATGCATGCGGCCGGAGCCCTCGCCTTCAGCGACGGGACCCTTCCGGTACAATCGTCCGGGCTGTTTCTGAAAGCCCTTCAATATGTAGTGGCCATCAATAAAACCATCATCCAGTTGCCGGACGACCGGTCGCTGGCGCCGCACGGACTGATGCATGAAGGGGTGGAATCCACACAACTGGGATTGCCCGGAAAGCCGGCCATCGCGGAAGAGCTGATGATCGCCCGCGATATTGAGCTGGTCAAATACACGGGTTCCTCCATCCATTTTACCGGGATCTCTACGGCCCGGAGCCTTGAACTGGTCCGGCAGGCAAAAGCGGAAGGTCATAAAGTATCCTGCTCGGTAACACCGTATCACCTGTATTTCTGTGATGAAGACCTCCGGGAATATGATACGAACCTGAAAGTGAACCCACCCCTTCGCACCCGTGCCGACCGGGAAGCGCTGCGGGCCGGCCTTCTCGATGGCAGCATCGATTGCGTGGCTGCGCATCATTTCCCGCAGGACAAGGACCATAAAGTAGTGGAGTTCGAGTATGCCCATTGGGGAATGATCGGACTGGAAACCGCCCTGGCAGTGGTAAAGACATCGCTTCCGCAGATCTCGGTAGAACGCCTGGCAGAAGTATTCTGTTTTGCGCCCCGTCGCCTGTTCGACCTGGCGCCGGCTCCTATTCAGCCGGGAACGGAAGCCAGCCTCACGATGTTCCTTCCCGATACATCATTTACTCCGTTGGCCTACCGGTCGCTGTCGCGTAACACGCCCTTTACCGGCCAAACCCTCACCGGAAAAGTGATCGGCATTATTAATAAAAGGACAGTATTTTTGAATCAATAAACATAAGATGGAAAAAGAAACAAATATTTCCCATGGATTGCGATGGGGGATAATAATTGGCGTTGTTTATTGTCTAATATTAGTTATTCGATATGCAGCCTCTGGTGGAAATCCGATACTTTTTGGTGTCTATACTGCTATTGGTTATGTAATAATTCTTATACTCTTATTGGTTTCAGGGTTCCAACGACGGAAAAAGCTGGGAGGTTATATTGAAATAAAAGATGCCTTTCAGGCCATGTTTGTTGCAGTATTGATATTCGAATTGTTTTATTCCATATTCAACTTTATTTATCTCAACTATATCAATCCTGATTTCTTCAGCAACATGCGTTCTGCGATGGAGTTGGCAATGGAAGATGCAAACATGCCTCAATCAGATATCGATAATGCATTGTCACAGTTTGATAAAAATCAAAAAAATTCCAATGGACTCGGTGCTCAATTAAGCGGGTATTTGATAAGTGTAGTTATAAGTGGAGTTATAGCTCTAATATTTGCGTTGATTGTTAAAAAGAAACCTAACCCTTTTCAAAGCCAGACTTCCACTGATCAACTTTTAGAACAGCAACGCTAATATGGATCTTTCCCTTGTCATTCCGCTGCTCAACGAAG
>DATAGL010000971.1:0-7353 GCA_036263755.1 Chitinophagaceae bacterium
CGCCAGCGCTTCGGCACCCCGCCGGCAGCGGTAAAACAACAGGCCCTCTCCTGAGCTTTTGGGGCAAGTTTCCGGACCGTACAGCAACGCCTACCCCCTCCCCCCGACGCTATCTTTGTGCCCGGACAACCCACCATTGTATGAATACAACACATTCCTTCCCCGCTTCCTGAAATGCACCGCCGGCGCACAGGAATCCGGCAATAAACGCCGGTCGTAAACAAATTATTCCTGATTCAGCGGCCGCAGACCGCCCCTTCCTTTCACCCTTATTCAACAGCAACCACCACCATGAACACACGTTTTTACCTGTCCCGGGCCATGGCCCTGATAGGCCTGTCGGCCCTGATGCACACCGCCGGCGCCCAGAACACCGCCCCTTACTGGAGCCTGGCCGGCAACAGCCCGGCGGCCTCCACCATCAAACTGGGCACCACCAACAACACCAGCCTCCGCCTCTATGCCAACAACGTGCAGCGCATGATCCTCCACGCCGGCTCCGGCTATGTGGGCATCGGCACTTCGTATCCCGCGCAAAAGCTGGACGTGTCCGGCAACATCAACCTGGGCAAAGGCTACAGCCTCTATATGGAAAACCACCGCGTGCTGCGGGTGGACAGTCTCCTGAGCAGCACCTTCCTCGGGAATGCCGCCGGCGCCCAGAACGCACACCATTTCAATACGGGCATCGGTTTTGAGGCGCTGAAGTCGAATATTGTTGGGTCCCGGAATACCGCTACCGGGGCCGGCACCCTCATGTACAACCTCAACGGCGGCTTCAATACTGCCACCGGGTACTATGCCCTCCAGCTGAATACCAGCGGCAGTTTCAATACGGCCACCGGCTTTATCGCCCTGAGCTCCAATACTACCGGGACGTACAATATGGCCACGGGCCAGGCCGCCCTTGCCAATAACCGCACCGGCTCGTACAATACGGCAGCCGGCGGCAGCGCCCTGTTCAACAACAACGGCAATGACAATACGGCGGTTGGCGTCATGTCCCTGAACGCGGCGGCGGGCGCCAGCGGCAATACCGCCGTCGGCGCCTACGCGGGCCAGGGGTACGACCATGGCTGGAACAACACGTTCATTGGCTCGGACGCCAACGCCACCTATCACTACTTCTACAACAGCATGGCCCTGGGCAGCGCCGCCCGGGTGACGGCTTCGAACCAGGTGCGGATCGGCAATGCGTACACCACGTCCATCGGCGGCTACGCGGCCTGGACCAACGTATCGGACGGGCGGGTGAAGCGCAACATCCGGGCCGACGTACCGGGGCTTTCCTTTATCCTGAAGCTGAAGCCTGTGACCTATAACCTGGACCTGGACGCCGCCGAACGCATCAGCGGGGCCGCCGCTACCCGGGAAAACGGCGCGCCCCGGCCCCTGTCGCCCGCCGAACAGGCCGACCGGGCCGCCCGGCAACAGGTCGTGTACACGGGCTTTATTGCCCAGGAAGTGGAACAGGCGGCCGAGGAGCTGAACTACCACTTCTCCGGCGTGGATACCGCGAAAAATGAAAAAGACCTGTACGGCCTGCGCTACACCGAGTTCGTGATGCCGCTGGTAAAGGCCGTCCAGGAACTGAGCGGACAGGCCGATTCGGCGCGGCTCGAAGTGGCCGCGCTGAAGGCGCAGCTGGCCGACCAGCAGCGGCAAATCGGGGAATTGCGGCAGCTCATCGCCGCACAACAGGGTGGCACGCCTCCTGGTCCGGCTCCTTCCTCCCACCTGGGCCAGAACCAGCCCAACCCGGCCGGCAGCCAGACGCATATTTCCTATACGCTGCCGGCGGGAGTCCGCCGGGCGCAGCTGGTGGTGACGGACAGCCAGGGCCGGACGGTATATACGGCAGCGCTCCGCCCCTCCGGTACCCTGGTGCTGCACACCGCGGGCTGGAGCAGCGGTGTGTATCACTATTCGCTGGTAGCGGATGGAACGGTCCTGGAAACCAGGCGGATGGAAATCCTGCGCTGAGCTATAGGGCCGCCCGGGCTCTTACGGGTCGCGGCCTTCCCGGTAGCCCAAACAGCATACGGGCGGCTCCGCAGGGACTTCCGGCAGGTGCCCTGTTGCGGATCCCTTTTTCTGCCCCGGATCCGGAAACAGGCATTCCTTCCCTTCCCATCATTCCGGAACAACAGGCAAAAGGAATTATCACCCCACCCTTCGTGCGTGGGGCAGCGGTGGCCGGACAAAAGCGGGTGCTCAGCCGCTACACGGGAAAATGTACTTCGATGCGTGTACCCCGTCCTTCGGCTGATTGAATGTGCAGGCGGCCATTCAGCAACTGCACGCGCCGCCCGATGCCGGTGAGGCCCACACCGCGCCGGACTTTTTCAGGCGCAAATCCTTTCCCGTCGTCCTCCACCTGCAGGCAGAGCATACCGCCTTTCCGGTACAGCGCGATGGCGACCCCCGTCGCCCCGGCGTGCCGGAGCACGTTCTGCACGCATTCCTGGATGATCCGGTACACCTGCAGGTGCTGGCCGGCCGATAAGGTCACAGGCCCCAGATCGAAACGAACCGTGATGGCGAGGGCGGCGCCCTTACATACCGTACCGGCAAAGGCTTTTACCGCTGCTTCCAGTCCGGCGGGCTGCAGCTCGTTACCGGCCAGCGCGTACGACAGGTTCCGGACCTCGCCGGCGGCCGCCTGCAGCTGGTCGGAGGAAAGCCGCAGCAGCTCCTCTTTGTTGTCTGCCGTGCGGGCGGCGTCCACCAGCAGCTTGCTGGCCGTGATCACCTGGTGCACATTATCGTGCAGCTCCATCGCCAGGTACTGCCGTTCTTCTTCCTTCGCGCGGGCAATGCACTGCCGGATCCGTTGCGCTTTGCGCTGTTCCTTCCGGCCGCTTTGCCGCAGGAAAACGAGAATGCAGTTCATCAGCGGGTGGTCCAGCAGGCTTTTGACCCGTACTTCCACCGGCAGGGAATGCCCGTCGCGGTGGACCAGCCGGACGGAAGCGGAAACGGAATAGTCCGCCTGCTGCAGCAGCACCCGGTGCTGCGCCTGGGCCGCGGGCCGGTCTTCGGGCAGCAGCCAGGCAGAGGCGGGCGTACCCACCAGGGCTTCCACCGGATAGCCCGTCAGCGCTTCCACATGGTGCGTGGCGTAGATGACCGCTCCTGCCGCATCCAGCAGCACGATGGCCTGGGCGCATTTGTCCAGCGCTTCACACAACAGGGTATAGGTAAAGGCGTCTTCGCCCAAAAGTGGTTTCTTACCCATTTCAATCATTCAAGTGGTGAACGAATGGCGCTGCAGGTGCCTGCACGCCGGAGCGGGAGCAGCCCTGCAGGCACGTTGCCCCGTCAGGCTTTCAGCGCTTTCCGGGTGCTGATGGCAATCCGGTTCCAGGCGTTGATGGTCACGATGGCCATGATCACCTGGGCGAGGTACTCGGGGGTGAACAGCCCTTCCGCCTTCCGGTAGGTTTCGTCCGACAGGCCCTGCCGGTGAATGAGGGTGATCTCTTCGGTCATGGCCAGGATCACCCCCTCCTCTTCCGAAAACAACCCGGATTCCTTCCAGGCATGGAGTAGGAAGATCCGCCGGGCCGACTCCCCGTTTTTGAGGGCATCGGCCGTATGCAGATCAAGGCAGAAGGCACAGCCGTTGAGCTGCGACGCCCTGATTTTGATCAATTCATTATGGGTTGTGGTCAGACGGGACTGCCGGAGGTATTGCTCCAGTCCGAACATACTTCCGTACGCCTTTGGCTGTACCTGCTCGATGTCGATGCGTGGTTCCATTTTATTTCTTTTGTCAAAAGAACAACGGGGCACGCCGGTAAAACTTAAGCTGGTTTAAGAACGCTTTTTACTCCGGATCTCGCTCAGGTATTCCGGTGTCATGTTCAGGTAAGATGCGAGCAGGTACTGGGGCACCCGCTGGATGAACTCCGGGAAGTGCGTGCTGAAATGATCGTAGAATTCTTCCCGGGAAAAGTCGTAGAGGTACCGGATGCGCAGCTGTGCGGCCGAATAGGCCCGCTGAAAGATGAGCCGGAAATACCGCTCCATTTGCGGGAACTCCCGGAACAGGTCTTCCTGGGACGCGTAATCGATGGCCAGCACTTCGGAGGGCTCGATGGCCTGGATATGAAAAGAAGCGGCCGCCCGGTGCTGGAAGGCGGGGTAATCGGTGATCCACCAGTTCTCGATGGCAAAATGGATCGTTTGCTCCATACCCTTCCCGTTCACAAAATACATGCGCAGGCATCCTTTGGCCACAAAATAGTGATAGCGGCACAGCTGCCCTTCGGCCAGCAGCGCCTCTTTTTTCTGCAGCGGTACGGTCCGGAAGAAGGGCACGATCTGCCGGGCGTCCTCCGCGTCCGCGGCGATGTGTTTCTGCAAATGTCGGATCAGTTCTTCGGCCATATACGGGCTTTTAGGCAGGCGGGACGGGAACCGGTTGCCCGGCAGCAGGTAAGGAGCCAGGCCCCGCCTGCCCGCACTTTAAAATACGGAATCCCCCGGAGAAAGCCAGGGGTTGGACGGAAGAACGCGGGCCGGGCTGCAAAAGGCCCGTTCCTGGGCTTTTGAGGCAAGTTTCCGGGCTGCTGGGCAATGGACACCCCCCCTTCCGGGGTGTACATTTGTGCCGAACAACCAAAACTACGTTATGAGCACAAAAATGATCCAGGGCGCCCTGTGGAGCGCCGCCCCCTCCTACTGGACACAGCATTTCGAGCCTTATTTTTTACCCCTTTACCGCCACGTACTGGACCGCCTGCCCCTCACTGACGGGGACCGCCTGCTGGATGCCGGCTGCGGCTCCGGACTGTTCAGCCATATGGCCCTGAAGACCGGCGCCGAGGTGATCGGCATCGATGCCGCACCGGGACTGCTGGCAGAAGCGCGCCGCCGGAACCCGGGCACTTCCTTCCTCGAGGAAGACCTGGAAGCCCTGCCGTTTGCCGCCAACAGCTTTCAGTTTGTCGTGGGCTTCAACTCCTTCCAGTATGCCGGAAGCATCGAAAAGGCGCTGGCCGAAGCCGCCCGCGTACTGGTGCCCGGCGGACAGCTGGTGATTGCGATCTGGGATCAGCCGGAGCAGAGCGACGCCATTCATGTGCTGAAGGAAATGAGCCAACTGCTGCCGCCCCCGCCGCCCGGAACCCCCGGTCCTTTTGCCCTGTCGGAAGACGGGAAGATCGAAGCGCTGTGCGCGCAAACCGGACTGACCGTTACGTATAAAACAGCGGTACCCTGCCCGTTCATTTACCGGAACCGGGAAGAAGGCGTACAGAGCTTTATGGGTACGGGCCCCGGCGCCATTGCCGTACAGCACAACCCCCGGGAGCTCGTGGAAAACACCATTGCGCGCAGCCTGCAGGCCTTTGAACTGGCCGACGGCCTCCACTTCCTGCAGAACCAGTACCTGCTCTTTATCGCCACGAAGTAAGGCCCGCTGCGGAACTTTCCTGCAGACCATCTGGCGCCGGCCGGTCACCCGGTCGCTTTTCCCCGGTGTCTTTTGCCCCTAAAAAAAATGCCCCTGCGGGCAGAGGCCCCTTTATGCCCATTCATTAACCCTTAACCGAAATTATGTTCCTCCCATACCGAAAAACGGCCCTGGCCGCCCTTTTAGCAGCCGGGCTCCTTGCCTGCCGCCGCGACCATCCGCCCCGCCCGGCACCGGCCGCCCATATTGCGCAGAGCGAAAAGGCCGTCCTCCCGGCAGCCGTAGCGCTGCCCCTGAACCCGCCCAAAGGCACGGCCCGGGTGGCCACTTACTATGCCACCGGCGTTCAGCAATACAAAGCCCGGGAAAAAGCCGGCAGCAGCCCGGTGGCTTACGAATGGGCCCTGGTGGCGCCGAAGGCCGACCTGTACGATGCCACCAATAAAAAGGTCGGTTTTCATGGGGCCGGACCCTTCTGGACCGTTGGAGGCGACAGCCTCTTTGCCCAGCACTTCAGCCCCGCCCGGACGGCGCCCAGTCCCGATGGCGGTAGCATTGACTGGCTGCTGCTGCAGCCGAAAGCCGGCACCACCCCTCAAGGCCGGTTTGCTGCGGTGGCCTACATCCAGCGCATCGCCACCCGGGGCGGGAAGCCGCCGGCCGCTCCCCCGGTGCAGGCGGAGCAAACGGTCGACGTACCGTACGAAGCCGTATACCGGTTCTCCAAAAACAACTAACCAAAACAACACCCTTCACCCGGCAACCACGCGTTGCCCAAAATGAACATCAATGAAAAAGATCCTCTTTATTACCCTGATCCCCTTCGCCACCCTGCTGACCGCCCACCAGGCCTCAGCGCAATCCGCACTGCCGGCCTACACGGCTAAGCCGGGACTCCGCCTGTCCTTTTCCACCCCGGAAGAAGCGGAGCCGGTGCGGGCCGCACTACCGGTAGCCGTCAGTGAGCGCCTCCAGCAGCAATTCCGCAAAGCCTTTACGACCGCCACCGGCATACAATGGTCGCCCGACCGGAACGGCTACGCGGTGAGCTTCACGGCAGACGGCATCCGGTGCCGGGCCTTCCTGTCCAAACGGGGCCATTGCCAGAGCCTTATCCGCTATTATGGCGAAGACCGGCTGCCGGCGGCCGTACGTCACCAGGTCAAAAGCACCTACTACGATGAAGCCATCACCGGGGTCACCGAAGTACAGCACTACGGGCAGACGGCTTACCTCGTTACGGTTTCCGGTAAAACGGGCTGGAAGGTCGTCCGCGTACAGGACGGTGACATGAGCCTCTGGGAAGACCACCCAAAACAGTAATAACCCGTTGCGGGTACAGCAGCCCGGCGCCCTGCGGGGCGCTTCCCGGCAGACGGCAAACAGCACGGCGTGCACCCGTCACCGGTAGTTCCCGATGCAGCGGAAAACCGCCGGGCCGCTTCCCCACCCTTTTCCTGTTCAAAGCCACACCCGCTACCCACCCGGGCAACCGGGGAGGGTGTGGCTTTCCACCCCAACCCTTGATTCCTTTTAACAACAACCCTTAATGCTTTTTCAAATGACCACGACACCTGCAGCAGCGCGCCGCCAACCGGTGGCCCGCCTCCTGGTACTGATCCCTTTTCTCCTCGTTCTTTTCAGCTCCTGCAAAAAGGACGATAAAGACCCTTCTTCTTCCCCCGCCGCCCACTCCTCCGAAGTACTGGATAAGTGGATGACCCTGCAGCTGCGCCTCATGCGGAATGCCACGGGCATTCCGAACCAGGGCTTTGCCCGGCACTACGCGTACGCCGGGGTAGCGGCCCTCGAAGCCCTGCGGCCCGGTATTCCTTCGGGCGTCCTGTGGGCGCGCAAATGGAACGGCCTCACCGGCCTGCCCGCTGCGGGCAAGAGCAAGAGCTATTACTACCCGGCTAATGTAAACGCGGCGC
>DATAGL010000972.1:0-1553 GCA_036263755.1 Chitinophagaceae bacterium
GACCACAAAATTTTCCGCGACGGGATCAAAATGGCCCTCAAGGACCGGGATTATCTGAAAATTCTTTGGGAAGCTGAAGATGGCAAGGACCTGATGCACAAACTCCGGATCAAGCTGCCGGATATCCTGCTGATGGACATCCGCATGCCGGAACTGGACGGTATCAATGCCATCGGGCTCATCCGTAAGGAATATGAAGGGGTGAAAATCATCGTACTGACCATGTACGACGATCAGGAACTGATTACCAAGATGATGGAGATGGGGGCAAATGCCTACCTGACCAAAACGACCGATCCGGACGAAATCTACCAGGCGATCCTGACCTGCATGAACGATGACTTTTATTTTAACGATCTCGTCAATAAGGCCGTCCTGCTGAAACTGCAGCATAAAAAAGCCGTACGCCAGTATTATCCCAACCCCGTCAAGTTTTCCGAGAAGGAGCTGCGTATCCTGAAATGCATTGCCGATGACAAAACGACGGAGGAAATTTCCAAAGAGGTCTTTCTCAGCCCACGTACTATTGAAACAATCCGGCAAAACATGAAACAAAAGGTTGGCGCCAAAACGATAGCCGGATTGGTCATGTATGCCATGCGCAATAAGCTGCTGGAATAAGAAGTGTTTATCTTTAGGGTATGGAATTAACAGCAAACATCAACAGCACTTTTTTCAGTGGCATGTACCAGGACGTCTGGCGTAAGCTGATTCCTGCCGGTCTTTCCGAAGCAGAAGTGGACCTGATGATGGACGCCGCTAACCTGCGCCCAGGTAGCCGGGTGCTGGACTTTATGTGCGGGTATGGCCGCCATGCTTTGGAACTGGGCAGGAGAGGGGTAAACGTTACCGCCGTCGACAATGAGCACAACTATATACGGGAGATCGGGGAAAAGGCGGCAGCCGCCCGCTTACCGGTGGAAGCCCAGGTGGCTGATGCTGCCTCAATGACCCTGACCGGAACGTATGACCTGGCGGTTTGTATGGGGAATTCCTTTGCCTTTTTCGACCGGCCTGCTGCCGCAGCTATCCTGGCAAATATTTCCCGGCATCTCCAACCCGGGGGAAAGCTGATCATTAACACCTGGATGATTGCCGAGATAGCCCTAAAGCATTTCCGCGATAAAGAATGGTTTTACGTGGAAGGATATAAGTACCTGATGGACCACAAATTTCTTTTCCACCCGAGCCGGATTGAATCAGATCATATCCTGATCCGGGAAGATGGTGTTTCTGAGCACCTGAAAGGAGTGGATTATATCCTTACTCTGGACGAGTTGTCTTCCCTGTTTGCGGAAACCGGGATCCGGATGGAAGCAGTGTACAGCACCCCGCGGAAACGCCCCTTTCACTTCGGGGATACCCGGGCCTATATCCTGGCTGAAAAGAGGGTATAGGATGCCTGATTTTTAAATGGTTGTGATGCCGTTCCGCATCGCCACCATGGCCAGACCCACCCGGCTTTTTACCTCCAGTTTGTGGAAAAGGTTGTCCCGCAGATTGTCTACTGCCCGAGGGGTTAATTTCATCCGCTGCGCCACCTCTTTATAAGT
>DATAGL010000973.1:0-4560 GCA_036263755.1 Chitinophagaceae bacterium
AAAAAACAGGCACCCGCTTACCCGGCTCGTGCCTGTTTTCTTGTGTCCGAAAGGGTATCGAAAATCCTTCAGCATATTTTACCTGCTACAGGCCGGTGGTTGCTGTATACCTGGTGCTTAGCCGGCCCGGTCATCCTGTAAAAAGGTGCGCCGGTGCTGTGGCTGGTGCAGGGGCGTCCGCTGTACTTTTATAACAGAACAATACCTGCATAGATGAACTATTTTATTGCCGCTTTTGTTTCAATCGTCCCGATTTGCCCGGCATCCTGTCTGCGGTGAGCAGGGTTTGGTATACGAACAGATGGCTTTTGTTTATTACAGAACTCCAGCCCCTGCTGAAGGTCTGCGGGAAAAACAGGCCTCAATCCTGCAGCTGACCTCCACAAAGCCGGTATCGATGGCAACGTAAGTGGTTACCCTTCTTGTTTCTTCCTGCTATATCGTGCCTGTTTTTCAGGCACGCCCTTTGGCCTTCCACCTGTATCTGTTTCACTCTTTAATTCAAACGCGTATGAAATCCTCTTTGAGCCGGCTGAGCCGTGGTGTAGTGCTTTTTTCTTTTGGACTGCTGGGTGCCTTTGCCCTGGTAAGCTGTGGCCGGGAAGACGAAGGCCTGATTGATGAGATTAACTACACGCTCAGCGGAAACGCCACCGGTGCGCAGATGGTACCTGCGGTTACCGGCAACGGAACCGGCACCTTTACCGGTTCTTACAATCCCGGCACTATGGTGATGACCTACACCACCAACTGGAGTAACCTGAGCGGTGCCCCCACCTCCGGCGGGTTTTATGCAGGGGCTTCCGGGGCTGCCGGAACGGCCGTCGGATCACCCTGGACCATGGGCGGAAACCTCACTGGCACCGGAATGCATTCAGGTACCATGACCCTTACGGCGGACCAGGCCAATCAATTGCTGAACGGCGGCTGGTATTACAGCATGGGTACGGGTACCAACCCGGGCGGGGAAGTGCGCGGCCAGATCACGGCCACCCGCTAAGAAAAGAGGCCGCCGGATTCCGGCCACCCGCTAAGAAAAGAGGCCGCCGGATTCCGGCGGCCTCTTTTTCCTTTACTGCTTTATTGCTACAGAACGGGCAAAAAGGCCGGAAGGCCTGCTTCGTCCCGGTTCTTCACCACTATTCTTTTAAAGTAGCTGAATTTTGATATTGCGGAACCAGGCTTCGCTGCCATGGTCCTGCAGGGCAATATGCCCTTTGCGCGCACTGCCGTAGCTGGGCGTATCTTTCCATTTGCCTGCAGCCTTGTTGCGCTCCCATTCTTCCGACCATAATTCATAGGTAACTACCTGCTGTCCGTTGAGCCAGTGTTCCACCTTGCCGTTCTCCACCCGGATGCGCGTATGGTTCCATTCCCCTACAGGGTTCGTGGCCAGCACCGACGGGGCATTCATGGCATAATTGGCGCCCGACTGCTGCCAGTCCTCCAGCTCAGCAGCATACCAGGCATCGTCCAGCAGCTGGTACTCCGGCCCGGTTTCATAGGCGGCCGCCTCGGCTTCGGATACCAGGTACATGATGCCGCTGTTGCCGCTGGGCGCCAGTTTCCATTCCAGCGACAGGTCGAAATTATCATATTGTTCCGCGGTGATCAGGTCTGCCCGCAGGTCACTCTTGTCGGTATCACTGCCCTTGCAGTAAAGGACTCCTTCTTCCACGACCCACGAGTCGGTGGGCTTGTTCTGGTACGTGCGCCAGCCGTTCAGCGAGCGGCCGTCAAAAAGCAGGGTCCAGCCGGCAGCTGTTTCTTCCGGCGTCAGCAGGTGATGCGTCATGCTTGTTCTTTTGGGTTTGAAATTGGTGGAAGGGAAGATAGAACATAATCCGCCCGGAAAAATGAACTGCCCAAAACTTCCGGAAACGGCAGGTGCCGGGTAGCGATTCAAGGTCCTTTATACTTCGGCCACCGCCCTGGGATTGTATTTGTTGCGGTACTCCACAGGCGAAAGGCCGGTGATTTTTTTGAAGATGGTCCGGAACGCCTTCATATCGCTGTAGCCTACATGGTACATCACCTCCGACACGTTCATACGGGAGGTTTCCAGGCATTTTTTAGCGGCTTCGATGCGGACGCGCTGGATGTATTCCAGGATGGAGTTGGCGGTGGCTTTCTTGAAGCGCCGCTCAAAGTGGCGGCGGCTGACGGCGCTCATGTCGGCCAGCTGGTCCACGGAAAGCTTTTCCGCGTAATTCTTTTCAATAAATTCCTGGGCCTTCGAGATGGGCTCGTCGTCGTGCGCCTTCTGGCCCTGGAAAACGATAAAGGGCGACTGGCTGTGCCGGTCGATGTCCACCATAAACGTCTTGGCGCACAGGATGGCCATGTCGCGGCCCGCATACTTTTCAATAAGGTAGATCACCAGGTTCTGAAAGGAGAGGGCCCCGCCGCTGGAGTAAATCCCCCGGTCGTCGGTGAGGATCTTGTCGGGCAGCAACTCCACCTCGGGGAAGAGCTCGCGGAATACGGCGGCGGCGCTCCAGTGCGTGGTGCACTGTCGTCCGTCGAGCAGGCCCGTGGAGGCCATGAGAAAAGAACCGATGCACATGCTCGCCAGCTCCGTGCCTTTATGGTACTGTTCCTCGATCCACGGTACCAGCGGCTCATTGGCCTTCAGCGCCTGCTGCAGGTCGCCCTGGATGGCCGGGATGATGAGCAGGTCGAGCCGGCCCGCGTCCCGGGTGGTGGCATCGGGATGCACGGTGTACAGCCGCTTCTTCAGCTGCGGGGTGCGCTGCTGCGCAATCAGCTGGAGGCGGAACAGCGGGTCTTTGCCCTGCGCTTCGCGGTAGGTGTTCACCTGCGACAGCATCATGTGCGTGGCTTCGATATGGGTGAGGCTGCAGTCTCCCTCGGGCACGAGGATGCCGATGTGCTTCATAGGCCCAAATTAAGCAAAACCGGTGTCGTAATCAACCCTCTGTTTGCCGCAGGACCACCCCGTTTTTCGCAGGCGGGTCATCTAGCTTTGTTCCGGAACGGAAAGCGCCGGCCGGCCCGTCCGGCAGGCGCACCGGAAACCATCACCAACATTTAAAACATACAATCATGAAAAAGACAAACATTGCCTACTGGATCGTTACCGTACTGTTCGCCGGTCTGATGCTGTTCTCCGCCATTCCCGACATCCTGATGGACCCGCTGGCCGTGCAGGGCATGCACGTGGACCTTGGCTACCCCAAATACTTCATTCCCTTCATCGGCGTGGCGAAAGTGCTGGGGGTGCTGGCCCTCTTTATTCCCGGGGACCCCCGCGTGCGCGAATGGGCTTATGCCGGGCTCGTATTTGATCTTATCGGAGCCACCTATTCCATTATCGCCTCCGGCAAGCTGATGGACAGCTGGGGGTTCATGATCCTGCCCCTGGCCCTTGCCTTCGGTTCGTATTTCCTGCACCACAAGCGGCTGCGCCGGCAGCAAAAAGAGGAGCCTGCAGCATATGGACATTGGCAGCTGGGCCGTGCCTGAGCTCCAGGAAAATACGCAATACGCAATGAGCAATATTCAATATGCAATGGTCAGGGTCCGGATACCCTGATTTCCGGGAAAGTTTCGCGCAGAGCCAAGGAGGAAAGGTGGACACGGAGAAAGAGCTCAGTTGCTCCTTTTCTCCTTGGCTCTGCGCGAAACCCCAAACCCCAAACTCCAAACCTCAAACTCCAAACCCGCCTTGCAGTTACAACTCAACAGCATCCCCATTTACGTTCAGTCGCTGGACAGCGCGCTTGCCTTTTACGTGGACAAGCTCGGCTTCCGGGTGCACACCGATATTCTCATTGGCCCGGACCAGCGCTGGGTGCTATTAAGCGGCGAACATCCGCAGGGCATTGGCCTGCTGCTCATCCCGGTGGAGGGCGCGGAACTGATGACCGGGCGGAAACCGCGCCGGGACCGGAAGGAGCCGGGCGGGCCGCAGCACCTGTTTTCCTGCGGCCTGTTCCGCTGCACCAACCTGCAGCTGACCTACGAGCGGCTGAAGGCCAAAGGGGTGCAGTTTGTTACGATGCCTGGGGAAGGTTTCCTGGGGCAGTACGAGGCTTCGTTCATTGATGATTCGGGGAACTGGTTCCGGCTGACCGAAGACAGCAAGGCGGTGTGAGCGATAATGTGCAGATGTACAGATGTGCAGATGGAGTGCCCATCCGGATGAGGGAAAGGGATGATGGCAGGAAAGGTCAGGTGAGTCTAAAGAGGGAAAAGGCGTACATTCCGCCGGAACAATGGTGTTCCCCAATTTTAACGGTTCCGGATTGTACATGCAACAACGTTTATTTTCCTCCTTCCTTCGTTTCTCCCTTTTCCTTTATTTTTTTCTCTATGCTGCCGTGACGGTTCGGGCGCAGGCCGGCCCTGCCCCCGGAGCGCTCCGGACCGAATACCTGGTGAACCCGCTGGGCATCGATGCGGCACGGCCGCGCCTGTCCTGGCAGATGCGGGACGGCCGGACCGGTGCGCGCCAGACGGCTTTCGAATTAGTTGTTGGCGTTGATTCCGCTGCGGTAGCCAAAGGCGGAGGTTCCATCTGGAAAACCGGGAAGCGCA
>DATAGL010000974.1:0-2508 GCA_036263755.1 Chitinophagaceae bacterium
ATTTCGCCCGTTGCCTTCCTGGTAGACCGCTGCGAAAACGTGTATGTATCGGGATGGGGCGGCAACAAGGAATACCCGCTGGCCGGCACGCGGGGACTCAGCGTGGTCAATAACCTGAAGACAAGCACCGATAATAAAGACTTTTACTTCTTTGTCCTGAAGCGCGACGCCGCGAGCCAGTTGTACGGCGACTTCTTCGGTCAGAACGGCGGGTACCCGGACCATGTGGACGGGGGCACCAGCCGCTTCGATGCCAACGGGGTGATCTATATGGCCATGTGCGCCGACTGTATGGACAATGAATCGGGATCGTTCCGTGACCGTTTTCCCACCACGTTCGGCGCCTGGTCGTACGACAAGCCGGCTTCGGCCAACTGTAACCTGGCTATGGTCAAGATCGCACTCGACCTGGCCGGTGTGGCGGGTAATGTACGCTCGTCCATCAACGGAACGCCCCGCGATACGGCCGGCTGCGTACCCCTGACGGTGCAGTTCAGCGATACGATCCGCAGCGCGGTTTCCTACGAGTGGAACTTCGGCGACGGCTCGCCGACCATCACCACCACCAGTCCCGACACGGCGCATACGTACACGCGCGTGGGCCTGTACCGGGTGATGCTGGTGGCCATCGACTCCACTTCGTGCAATATCCGTGATACGTCTTACCTCAACATCCGCGTCGGTGACCTGAGGGCGAACCTCGACTTCACCTACCGCAAGGAAGATCCCTGCGACGCATTCCGGTTCAGCTTTACCAACCGCTCGACCACGCGCCCGGAGCGGCCCTTCACCGATACTTCCTTTATCTGGGATTTCGGCGACGGCAACCGGCAGGTGGGCGGCCTCGGCACGGTGTTCCATAATTACGCCGGTCCGGGTACCTATATCGTACGGCTCTTCCTGAACGATACGGGCTATTGCAACTTCCCCGACGTACTGGCCGATACGCTGTATGTGGCGACCAATGTCATTGCCCGATTTGATGCACCCGTTGTAGCCTGTGCCCCTTCCGATGTGGCCTTCAACAATACTTCGGTCGGCGGGCAGACCTACCGCTGGGATTTCGGCGACGGCGGCAGCTCCACGGAACGCAGCCCGGTGCACCGCTATACGGCGCCCGGCCGCTATACCGTACGCCTCCAGGTGGAAGACCTCAATACCTGTAACCGGGTGGACGACACCACGATCGTGCTCCAGGTTTACGGCAAGCCGGATGCGGAGTTCACCGTAGCACCGCAGCCGCCCCAGGTGAACCAGCCCGTCCTGTTCACGCCGCAGGTTTCCTCCGACGTGACCCGCCTCAAATGGCTGTTCGGCGACGGCGATTCGCTGGTGACCGTGGCCCCGTCGGTAGTGCCTTACGAATACAACAATACCGGGACCTATACCGCCTGCCTCATCGTATATAACCCGGCCGGCTGTACCGACACGGTGTGCCACCCGGTTCAGATGCTGATCGACCCGCTGGTAGATGTACCGAACGCCTTCACGCCCAACAGCAGCGACGGCAACAACAAGGTATTCGTACGCGGCTTCGGAATTGCAAAGATGAAATTTACCATCTACTCGCGCTGGGGAGAGAAGGTGTTTGAGACCGATTCCAAGCGCATAGGCTGGGATGGCCGGTACAAAGGCAAGCTCATGCCGATGGATGTGTATGCCTACACGCTGGATGTGGAATTCGGCGACGGCACCCGCACCCGTAAAACGGGAGACATCACATTAATTCGATAAAGAAAAAGGGGGAGCAGATGAAGAAGATGATTTTAAAAGCAATGACCGCGATCCTGGGCGCCCTGCTGGTGCCGGGCACCGGCTTGCATGCGCAGGACCTGCATTTTTCTCAGTTCATGAATTCGCCCCTGACCACCAACCCGGCCAATACGGGCTTTATCCCCGACGGCGACTACCGCCTGGGGGTCAACTACCGCAACCAGTGGTCAGCCATCATGGCGCTGCCTTATAAGACAATGAGCGCTTTCGGGGATGTACAGCTCCTGCGCAACCGCATGGAGAACGGCTGGCTCGGTGCCGGCGGCGTGATCCTGAAGGACCAGGCGGGGAGCGGCAACCTCAGTTCCACCAAGATCTACGGTTCGCTGGCCTACCACCAGATGCTCGGCTACTCCTCGCTGGTGAGCCTGGGCTTTAACGTCGGCTACGCGCACAAGCAGATCAATGCCACCAACCTGAAATTTCCCGACCAGTTCGACGGACGGTTCTTCGACAGCAAGCTGCCTACCTCGGTATCGCTGTCGCGCACCAGCACCGGCTACCTCGATATGCAGGTGGGCATGAACTACGCCTATTTTCCTACGGATCGCATCTATGTCAATGCCGGATTCTCCACCCATCACGTGAACCGGGCCCGCGAATCCTTCTTTACCGAAGCGGAGGAAGGACACAGCGCCGATAACCGCATCCCGATGCGCCATATCGGTTTTATCAACGGCTCATTCATGGTGAACGACCAGTGGATCGTCAACCCGAATGCCTACGTAAGCATGC
>DATAGL010000975.1:0-2601 GCA_036263755.1 Chitinophagaceae bacterium
CTGCATGGCTGGGTATACGGACTGAAGGACGGCCTGATCAAACCTGTTTTCGAAATGAAAGCCGGCACTCCGATCGACGGAATATACCAGTACGACGGATTATGATCGGTTTTAATCTATGATAAACAACCCCTGAAAGGACCGCAATTGCGGTCCTTTTTTTATGTTACGGCCAATATCTTTGCAGCATTCGTTAAAAAGCGGGAAGGATTTCCGGAAAGGGTTGCCTATTTTAAAGACCCGAATGCCGGTGCTGCTCAGACGCTTTTCCGCCGGCATGACACCACTTAACCTGAAAACCATGAAACTATTTTTGATTGCCTGCTGCGTGCTGCTCACTTTTATGACCCGGGCCCAGGAGTCCGGCCGGTTCAATGGCCTGGACATGAACATGGGCAACCTGTCGCGGCTCAGTGATGCAAAGACCCGCTCCATCTCTCCCGAAAACTTCAGCGGCGCCAAGGGCCGCGGCGGCATGGCCGATCCCGTGAAGAACAAAGACCAGCGCAACGTGGCCAATGCGGCCCACGAAGCCCGCGATCTGGGCACCGGCTGGAAAGTGAATCCCTTCATCATCATCAACGGCGGCGAAACCGTTACCATTGCCGAAATGGAAGGTCCCGGCGCCGTTCAGCATATCTGGATGACCCCTACGGGCAACTGGCGCTTTTCCATTATCCGCTTTTACTGGGACGATGAAAAGGAACCTTCGATCGAAGTGCCGGTAGGCGACTTCTTCGGCATGGCCTGGAACGAGTACGCACCGCTGAATTCCATGGCCGTGACGGTAAACCCCGGCAGCGCCTTTAACTGTTACTGGAAGATGCCCTTCCGCAGGAAGTGCCGCATCACCATGGAAAACATCAACAACGAACCGATGCGCCTCTACTACCAGGTGGACTATACCCTTACCGAAGTAGGTGCCGACGAAGCCTACCTGCATGCCCAGTACCGCCGCTCCCACCCCACCAAAGGCGCGCTGCACACCATCCTCGACGGGGTGAAAGGCAAGGGACACTACGTGGGCACCTACATGGCCGTAGGGGTACACAACAACGGCTGGTGGGGCGAAGGCGAGATCAAGTTCTTCATGGACGGAGATAAGGACTATGCCACCATTGTGGGCACGGGCACGGAAGATTATTTCTGCGGCTCCTACAATTTCGAGAACAAGCGCACGCGCCAGTACGAGCCTTATTCCACGGCTTATGCGGGCCTGCACCAGGTGATCCGGCCCGACGGGCTCTATACCTCGCAGCAGCGCTTCGGCATGTACCGCTGGCACATCATGGACCCGGTACGATTTGAGAATGACCTGCGCATCACCATCCAGGACCTGGGCTGGCGCGCCGGCGGGCGTTACCTCCCGCAGCAATCCGATATCTCCACCGTGGCATTCTGGTACCAGCGCGAACCGCATGCCCCCTTCCCGAAGCTGCCTGCCAAGGACGACCTGGAAGTCAACTGATCCCGTAAACCCATCACATGCCCTATAAAATAATCCTGCGCATCCTGTTGCCCGCGCTTTGCCTCAGCGCCTGCACGGAGCCCCCGACCCAGACAGATCCCGAAGACCCCTACACCAAGGGCACCTTCGGCTACGACCTCCGCTTCCTGAAAGGCCACGACAGCGTGCTGGTGCTGCAGCGCGGCGATGCCCAGGTGATCGTATCGCCCCGGTTCCAGGGCAAAGTATTTACCTCCACGGCCGGCGGTCCGAAAGGCCCGAGCTTTGGCTGGATCAACTACAAAGCTTTCTCAGCCCTGCCCGACCCGCATATGAATGCCTACGGCGGAGAGAACCGCTTCTGGCTCGGACCGGAAGGCGGACCGTTTTCGCTGTTCTTCCCCAAAGGTGCGGAAATGACCTTCACCCACTGGAAGACGCCGCCCCCCATCGATACGGAACCCTGGACCGTAGCTGAACGCAGCGACACCTCGGTGGTGCTGCAAAAGGATATGAAGCTGACCAACTATGCCGGCACCCCGCTTTCGCTGTCGGTACACCGGGAAGTAACGATCCTGGATCCCTCTGCTATACAAGCTCTCGCAACCACCACCGTAAATGATCTTCGGGTGGTGGGCTACCGCACCCACAACCGGATCACCAACACGGGCAGCAATGCCTGGACCGAACAGACCGGCGCGCCCTGTATCTGGATGCTCGACATGTTCAACCCTTCACCCCGCACCGTGATCATCCTTCCGTACGACAGCACCGCCGATAAAACCAAAGTGGCCACTACGGACTATTTCGGCGAGATCCCGGCCGAACGGATCCGCTACCGCAACGCTACCCTCCTGTTCCGCGCCGATGGCAACAGCCGCGGCAAGCTGGGCATCGGTCCCCGCCGCGCCCGCCCGGTAGCCGGCAGTTATGATGCCGTGAACGGAGTGCTCACCCTTACCTTTTTCGACGTGGATAAAAAGGGCCGGTACCTGAACCAGGAATGGACGACCACCAAGCCGCCCTTCGACGGTGATGCGGTGAACGCCTACAACGACGGACCGCTTGAGGACGGAAACCAAATGGGTCCTTTTTACGAGATTGAAAGCGTATCACCGGCCGCCTTCCTGGCACCCGGAGCCTCCCTTACCCAC
>DATAGL010000976.1:0-2194 GCA_036263755.1 Chitinophagaceae bacterium
ATGGGGTTGTCCCTTTCCGACTGCTATTCATTCCCTGCTGATTAGGTTCAAAATCCAGATTGTCCAATCACCCGGAAAAAATCGTACATCGTACATCATAAACCGTACATCGAATCATCGCTCAAACCGGTACACATACGACCGGACGCCATCGCGGATGAACGCTTTGAACCGGTTGGTACCGGTGAAGACGACTTCGTTGAAATACTCGGCTTTGGACTGCTGGGTGGTGAAGTTCACCACGTTGATGTGGAGGCTGCGGGCCTGCTGGTCGTCGCCGGCCGGTTCGCGGCGGATGTCCCAGGTGCCTTTGTAGGTTCCTGAATTGTCGATGTAGGTCAGCTGGCCTTCCTCGGCAAAAATAAACTGGCCGTCCTGGAAGGGAAGCCGGCTGGTGCTGCCGCCGATGCCCACGCGGTTCAGGTCATCAATGCGCCAGGTGCCGATGATGCGGCGCTCATACGATTTGAGGAAGTCCTTACTGCAGGAAAGAGAGGAAAGAGCAAACAAAAGTGGTACGGCATAAAAGTAGATTTTTTTCATATGCCCTGTTTTTATACACTCAAAGTTTGGCATTAATCGAGTCGGCCGCTTCGGGGCCGGAAGCCTTTAACAAAAGATTGACGCCAGGCCCAGGGCGATGTATGATTTACGATGTAAGATGTACGATGTAGGTGGCCGGCTTTTTCTATTGTCTCTGTATGTAAAAATATTGGCACCCGGCCTTTATTTACTAACAATTCATCTCCTTCCAACAGTTTATCGTCCAAGGGCTAAACATACATCGTACATCGTACATCGTACATAAGAAAGCCCCGGCTTTCACCAGGGCATTCGTTTCACAGGTTGACGGACGGCTAAACTTATTTCAACCGGATGACGGGCCGGAGCTTGTATCCATCGTTTTCCTGGCGGACGGAAAGGGCGGCATCAAAATCGATCAGCAGCGAATCGGCAGCGGTGCGGAGCTTTTTACCGATCTTGATTTTGAGCCCGGACCCGCTGCCCGAGGGAATGGTCAGCGGGTACACTTTGCCGTCGGCCTCCACCGAATTGTCGGCGCCCAGCACAAGGCGGATCTCCTTTACCTCGCCGTGCGGGTACACGCCCTCGGCAATCAGGGTATCCACTCCGTTTTGGAGGTCCAGCAGGTTATACACCCCGGGGCGGGCAGCCATGGTAAACCAGCCGCCGGAATCGGAGGCCATTTTGATGTGAACGGCTTCCAGGTCGATGTTCACGGCTTCCAGTTCGGCCGGTGCATCGGTCATACGGATTTTCAGCCGGGTACTTCCGGATTCTTTGGAACAGGAGGCCAGGGCCAGGGTGAAGCCTGCGATCAGGGGGAACAGGTGTTTCATTTTCAAAGTCGAATTAGGGTTGCCAATAGGTTACGGTACAGGGAATAGACCGGGCAATTGTTAAAAGGTTTAACAGGATGGAAGGGATTGAAGGATTTTTTTCGCGCAGAGGGAAGGAGAAAAGAAGGACGCAGAGTAAGAACTCCTTTGCTCCTTTTCTCCTTCCCTCTGCGCGAAACAGTTAATTCCGCAATCCAACTCCAAACTACAAACCCCAAACTTTTTACATTCCTGCTGACACAACGCTGTCACTCCCCCCGGTTTTCTTTGTGTAAAATCAAAACCATGACCCTTCTTCAATTCTTCCGCAAGCAACTCGACGCCGAATCCATCGTTACCCGTAAAATGCTGGAACGTGTGCCGGCGGACCGGTTCGACTGGCAGCCCCACCCCAAAAGCATGACCCTCAAGCGGCTGGCCGTACACCTGGCCGAGCTGCCTTCCTGGATCCCCATGACGCTGGACACTTCCGAGCTGGATTTCGCCACGGCTCCCTACACCCCCGTTCCCGTGCAGGACGAAAAAGACCTGCTCCGTTATTTCGAGGAGTCGCTGGCGGCCGGTCAGGCAGGGCTGGCCGGCGCCCGCGAGGAGCAGTTCCCGGAAACCTGGGTGCTGCGCGACGGAGCCACCATCTACAGCACCTCCACCAAGGGCGAAGTGCTGAGCATGACCCTCTCCCAGATCATCCACCACCGCGCCCAGCTGGGGGTTTACCTGCGGCTGCTGAACATCCCCATTCCGGGAGCTTACGGACCGAGTGCGGATGAAATGGAAGCCATGGCGGAAACGGCAGCTAATTGATGTACGATGTACGATGTACGGTGTACGGT
>DATAGL010000977.1:0-4380 GCA_036263755.1 Chitinophagaceae bacterium
TTGAGTATTGAACATTGAGCATTGCTTATTTTCTTAATTGCTTATTCCGCCTTTTCCAAATTAAGAATATGATTCCTCCCAACGGAACCCCCCACAGCAGCCACCATGCGCTGCTGTTTTTTTGCGGCACATAATCGCCGATGAAAACAAGGTGTGCCCAGTAGGCGGGGGCTTTGCGGCGGGGATGGATGGAGCGGTCGCCGAGGTAATCAAGCTTGGCCTGGCGGAGGGCTTCATCGATGGGCCGGTGTTCGCGCAGGTAGGCGTGAAGGCGGGCTGTAATGTAAGCCGTGGCCGCATCATCGGCTTTCCAGAGTGATGTTACAGTATTGGGACAGCCGGCATAGGCAAAGGCCCGGCTCAGGCTCATCACACCCTCGCCCCGCTGCAGGGCACCGGCACCCGTTTCACAGGCGCTCAATACCACCAATTGGGTATGCTCCATCGGCAGGTTGTAGATCTCGTTCATGTACAGCAGGTGCTCCGACCGGCCTTCTGGGGCAAAGGCGATAAAAGACGGCTGGTCCTCGCTGGTTCCGATGCGGGCATGGCTGGCAATGTGGAGCACACCGAATTGCGGCAACCGGCGCAGGAAGGCCGATTTGGTTGCAGCATTCCCGAGCAGCACTGTGCCGCCTGTGGCAACGGCTTCCCTGCCGGAAGCGGGGAGGGGCGGCAGGGCCTCATCACCGGTATTCAGTCCCTGCCCGGCAAAAGGTGCCAGGGCGAGCGGCCGGCCCCAGTCGGTATCCCGGTGCGCCTGCAGCAGGGCGGTGCTGTATTGGTACTGCACCGCGTAGCGCCGCAGCAGGGGCGTACCCGTGCTGTCGGCCAGCGCTTCAAAGGGAAGGTACCCCAGCTCTTCGTCCGGCACCAGGATCAGCCGTGTATACCGGGTATCGCGAAGCAGGGAGAAGAACAAAGCGTACGCTTCCGGCCAGGTACGTTCCGGGGCATCGCCATCATGGCGCTGGAGGGATTGGATATAGGCCTGCAGCCGGTCGCGGAAGCCGGCGGGCAGGGTCGTTTGCCGTCCTGTGAAGGCTTCCTTTCCGATCAGGATCACGGACAGGGTACTGTCAGACAGGTGAAAGGAGAGCAGGGCCGTTTTTTCATCCAGCAGCGACTGCTGCAGGTAAGAGGGCGCCGGTACCTGCCGGGCCTGGGCTGAAGGCGGCAGGCTGTCCTGCAGCTTGCCCAGCGCCATCTCCAGGTCGCGGATGGCCGCAACCGTCCGTCCCGTGCCGGCCGTATCGTGCCGGTTAGAAGCCTGAAGGGATAGACGTGTAATGGCCGTTTTGAGCGAACGTTCACGGGCCCGGGCCGGGCCGTTAGCTGCCGCTTCGTTCTGACCCTGCCGGTAGGCCAGCACCGTGGCCTTGTTTTTCTGGTCGAAAGCATAGGCCTGCTCCAGGTACGCTTTATTACCCGTTTTCCGGTATTGTTCAAAGGCCAGGTCCACCGGCCGGCCCCGGGCCGTGTATGTAAAGCGGTTGAGAAAAAGCCGGGCTTCATCGGAGTCGTACGAAGCCGTTACATAATCGATCAGGCGGTAAGCAGCCCGGTACGTGTCCAGTTCCGCTTCTGCTGTCCCCTTCCAGCGGGCACGGAGCGCCTGCAGGGCAGAGGCCTTGGCCAGTAAGGTCTGGTACAGGGGTATGTACGAAAAGGTGCCCGAGAAGGCAGCCGGGTTGTCCGTTTTCCCCTTGGGTGTAAAAGCCGGGTAGAACTGGTGCAGGGCTTCCTGGTACAGACGGAGGGCCTCTTCCATCCGGCCGGTGGCCGCTGCCAGGTTGCCGGCGTATTGTAACGTCCACCCGTAAGTGAAATGCGGCTGCCCGCCCAGGTGTTGGCGGTACGCCTTTTCCGCCTGCTGCAGGAAGGTGCCGGCTTCCTGCCACCGTTGCAGGTTCATGCAGGCCATGGCTTGGTCATTCCGCAGGCGGATCTCCTTAGGACCGGTATACATTACTTTGGAAAAGTAGGTCAGGGCCCTGGCGGGGTTTCCCAGGTTCAGGTAGATCCGGCCGATGTTGTGGGTCATTTCCGCCGTATGGCGGCCGTAGCGCCCGATGTCTTGGTAGATGGCCAGGGCGGCTTCATATTCTTCCAGCATCGTATGCGCAGAGGCCTGGTTGATCGCATAGGACACGCGCAGGTCGGTAAAGTAAGGATGGCCTGCGGGGAGCAATTCCGCTGCCTTGGCGAAATAGTTGCGGGCCTGGCGGAAATCGCCGGTCTCGAAATGCAGGGCGCCCAGGTTGTTGTACAGGCGCTCCGCTTCCGACAGGCGGTTGTTCCAACGGAGCTGCACGGCCTCCGCTTTCCGGTAATAAGCCAGGGCCGAATCAAAGCGGCCCGCGTTATAGTGCAGGATCCCGGCGTACAACAGGGGTTTGAAGAGGAAGGAATCGGGGAGGGCCGGCACCTTTGTTTTCAGGCTGATGGCCTGGTAATACTGCTTCAGGGCGGCGGGGTGGCGCTCGAAATAATGTTCCAGTTCGCCCAACTTGAAATGCAGGTGAAAGCGGAGCGAGTCGAAGCCTTCCGGCAGCCGTTCGAGCAGCTTACCGAATTGTTGCAGGGCCGACCGGTTCAGGGCCACTTCTTTTTCCTCATCATACGGAACGGCGGTGGCGGCCCGTTGCGCGGCGGCATAAAGCGAATCCGCCGCCCCGTACAGCGACCGGATTCGGGAGTGCATGGCCGGTTCGTCCGCCTGGGAGAAGGGCAGGAGGCCGAGCAGGAGCAGGGCGGGGCACAGTACATACCGGAGCGGGGATCGGCGCACGGCCAAAGCTACAACAAGGGAAATTAGCGGGCAATTACGATCACGCAGGGCGGGCGGGGCTTGGCCAGGGTCAGGCGCGCCGGGTCGCCGCTGAAAACCGGGCTGAAAAGCTGCTGCTCCATGGTCTGGCGTTCCTGCAGCAGTTTCTTCAGGTAGTCCGGTACATCATTCACCGTGTTGTAATAATAAAGCCGGACGGATACTTTTTTAAGACTCTGGTCGCTGTCATCGGCCAGCCGGTACGAAATGGGAACATCGATTTCGGTCTTGTTCTTCGGCGTGGAACCGAACAACCCGTTGCGGACCGAGCGGGCAAGGTTGATCATCCCGTCTTCCGGCTGTACGGAACAACCAAGTTCCGAGGCCTGCCGGCTTTCATCGAACTGGGTGCCTCCTTTGACCGGCAACGGGGCGGAAGGATCACTGTTGTACAGGGGGGCTACAAGGGAATCGCCTTTGGACAGGAAGAAATACCGGTCGGGGTAATTGATGCCGGAAAGCAGCAGCGTGGTCGTTCCGCGGGCACCATCGTTTCCCCGGAAAACAATGCGGTACCGGAGCCCGGCATCGCTTTCTTTCAGGTTGATGGCGCCCGTCTTTTTATCCATCTTCAGTCCGTCGGGGTACGATTCATAGCGTCCGGTCCGGGCCACGGCAGGGTATACTGTTGAAGGGCCGCCTTCTTTCAGGAAGAGCACCGAATCGCCGTAACTCAGCTGAAAGGAAGGAGGTGCGGGCACCGAGCGTTCCGTTTCCTGTACGTTCTTGGCGCAACCCGACAGGCAGAATACCGCCAGCAGCACGCATATCGGCGAAAGGAAGGTTCTCATAAAAAAAAGTTGAAAGGAAGAGGCTTCTCGAAGTTAAAACATTAAAGACTGCGCGCCAACACCGATTTGGGGAATCAAAGCTGAACCGGCAATTTTGTAGCCGATGATCAGAATTGCACTGCTGAAAGAGGGCAAGGTGCCTCCCGATAACCGGGTAGCCCTGACACCTGCGCAATGTGCCTGGCTCCAGGATCAACACCCCGGGGTGCAGGTAGTGGTACAACACTCGCCCGACCGCTGTTATACCGACCGGGAATACCGGGCGGAAGGCATTGAGGTCCGTTCCGATGTTTCCGACTGCGACATCCTGCTGGGCATCAAGGAAGTACCCGTGCCCGAACTGGTGGCCGGCAAAACCTACCTGTTTTTTTCCCATACCAAAAAAAAGCAGCCGCACAACCAGCTCCTGTTGCAGACCATTATGAAAAAGGAGATCACGCTCATCGACTACGAATGCCTGGAGCATGAGGACGGGCAGCGGATCATTGGCTTCGGCTTTTTCGCCGGGGTGGTGGGTGCCCACAACGGCATGATGATTTACGGACAGCGTACCGGATCCTTTGAGCTGGGCCGCGTGTTCCGGCAGCAATCGTTCAAAAACCTGATTCATACCTATTTCGGCGTGAAGCTGCCCAATATGAAGATTGCCGTGACCGGCTCGGGCCGGGTGGCCCACGGCATCCTGGAGATCATGAACCTGATGGGCGTCATCGAGGTGGAAAAAGAAGAATACCTCGCCCGTGAATTTTCTTACCCGGT
>DATAGL010000978.1:0-2305 GCA_036263755.1 Chitinophagaceae bacterium
AAGCCGACGACGCCACCCGTGCCCTCATCGGCCGGGAAGTGGCCGCGCTCGGACCGATGTCCCGGCCGGAGAAAAGGGTGCTGGTCATTTTCTGCCTGACGGCCTTTCTGTGGATCACAAAAGACCTGCTCAACCATGCAGCCCTGCACCGCTGGCTTTCGGACCTGCTGGGCCGTACCGGCGGAGGGCCCCTGTTCCGGCTCGACGACAACATGATCGCCCTCATCGGGGCCATCCTGCTGTTTGCCACGCCTTCCGGGGGTGAAAAGAAAGAAGCGCTGCTGGGCTGGCCCGATACCCAGCGCATGGCCTGGGGTATTCTCCTCCTGTTCGGCGGGGGTATTGCGCTGGCCGGCGCACTGGAAAAAGCGGGGCTCATCGCGCAGCTGGGGCAGTGGTTTGCCGGCTTTGCCCTGAGTGAGCTGATGCTCATCTTTCTGGTAACACTGGTTTCCCTTTTTGTGTCGGAAGTGATGAGCAACGTGGCGCAGGTGATCGTGTTTGCCCCGGTGGTTTCATCGCTGGCCGATGCAGCCGGGATGCACCCGCTGCTCCTGGGCATTCCCATGACACTGGGCGCTTCCTGTGCCGGCATGCTGCCCATGGGCACCCCGCCGAATGCCATTGCCTTTTCGTCCGGTTATATCAAGATCAACCAGATGATGCGGGTAGGCCTGGTGATGAACGTGATCTCCGTGATCCTGATCACGCTGTTCTGCTGGCTGTTGCTGCCCCTGCTGCTGCAGAAGTGAATAGGTCAATGAGTCAATAGGTGAATGCGTAGGTGAAGGAGTGAGTCCCGTATAAGGATGCGGGCTTCCAGACCGAAAGCAAATACAGTTCCCTCAGGATGTGGAGCAGGGTGCTTCCGTATAAGAGGACGATAAAAAGTATACAGAGCAGCGTGTATTGCATTCCGTCTTCCCCGCTCCAATGGTAAAAACGATCTTCCCCTGCCAGCAGTAAGGCCGGAGCCACCAGTAATACATTCCTGACCACCCGGGACCTGCGCGGGCGTCGACCCAACTTCCAGGACAGCAGGAGCAGGAGATTTTGAAGAACCCATCCTGCCGCCATCACCGGCAGCCAGGCAGGGTCATTGGCAGAAAAGATCAGGTACAGAACGAGCAGACTGCATCCCGTCCACACGCCCAGCTGGCTGTATGCGATCTTTTTATGCGGGAATCATTCATGAATAATCAAAGGGAAGGCCTGGCCCGGGAACATAAGCAAGCCTTCAGCAGGGATGCCCGGTGTTGCAGCACAGCCGGGGCAACAGACAGGCCGGTCATTGCAGTCTTTGCGCTTGTCGCCGGCTCTTATTTTCAGTATGCAGTATTCAGCCCGTCCGGCACAACTTTCCCGGATTAAAACCGCGGGCAGTTGAACTTCCTGGCGTTCGGGTCGGAAGGCTGTTTGATGTAAATGATGGAAAATTCCGCACCGCCGCGCATGTTGGATCCGGGGCGGAGCGAGGAAGTGTTCACGTCGTAGGTAAAGCCCAGCTGCAGGGAGTTGAATTCCAGTCCGACATACGGGATCAGGGCATCACCCACCCGGAACCAGGTACCAAGGTACAGGTTGGTGGGGTTGGTGAGGTCGTTGTTCAGGTTCATGGCATAGGCGCCGCCGAACACGGTATTGGTGGCACCGGCCTGCCGGCTGTGGTTGGCGCTGAAGTGGAGCGACTGGTAATCGCTCATCGGGTGCATGTAGCCGGCCTGCAGCGTCAGCCGGGGCTGCAAGTAAAACTCGCCGCCCTGGAAGGATTCTTTAGGACGGTTGATGTGGTACATGGACGCTCCCACATAGTAATTATTGGAGCCGTTGGTGCCGTTGAACAGCAGGCCCGCATTCATGTCGAAATAACTGACGTTGATCTGGTTGGCGGCAAATAATTCGCTGGTGGGGTTGGTGAAGCCGAGGGAAGTCAGCTGGTCGGCGAACTTCAGCTGGGTGATGTCGAGCCGCTTGTTCACATAGGTGCCCTGAAAGCCTAGGCCCAGCTGCTTGAAGCCGTCCTCGTCCAGCGCCTTATGGTAGGCGGTGGAAAGTGCGTAGTAGGTATTCTTCAGGATGCCGTTCCCGCTCTGATCCATAAATCCCATAAAGCCGACGCCGAACTGGTCGAACTCGGGAATGCGGTCCTTCAGGATACCGGCATCGATAGAGAGGGTTCCGGTAGTGAAAGCATTATTGATGGTAGGCCACTGGTTACGGTAATTGCCGGCCACCCGCAGTACGCCGTCGAACTTACCGGTCAGGGCGGGGTTCAGGGTAAGGGGGGAGGCAAAGAACTGGGAAA
>DATAGL010000979.1:0-5781 GCA_036263755.1 Chitinophagaceae bacterium
AAGCGCGATAGCCGGAAGGTTTCATAAGGCTTGCAGCTTTCGTCCAGCGGCTTTTCGTACAGCGTACAGCCCTGGATGCCCTGGTTGGGATGGAAATAAACGTGCGTGATCCGGTATTGCTCCTCTTTTTTCACCCACTTATCGGACGGGATCTCTTTGGGACGTCCCGCATCATCAATACAAATACAGTTGACCATATGCCGTTATTGGAGCGGCAAAGGTAACGCCAATCCTCTGAAATGGAAATGAGGCAGCAGCCTCACCGGTCGGGCGGCCGCTGCTGTTCCAGGGCGGCACACATACGCTCATAATGTGACCCTTTCCAGTACACACGGCCGCAGCCGGTACAGCGGAAGAATTCGGTAAACGAAGCGCGGGTCCGTTCCGGCAGTTGATCCCGCACTTCCTGCAGCGGAACCGGGACAATCGATCCGTTGCACCGCAGGCAGCGGCTGAATATCTGGAAAAAAGGCCAGAGCCCGTAGCGCCGGTTCACTTCCGTCCACTGGACTTCCGGGTTATCGGACCGCAGCCAGTAACCCCAGCGCACGGCCGCATGTTTCAGCAGGCCTGTATCCCGGGTAAGAAGGATGCGGTCCTCCAGGATAGCCTGCCGTACCAGGCCGGCATCACCGGACTCTTTATGATAAGCCGTATCCATCCCGGTAAGGCGGAGCTTCCGGGCCAGGGCGCCCAGGTGGACATCGAGGAGGAAACGGGGCGGGCAGGGCAGCGGCGGGTGAAGCGTTCCGGCAGTTGCATTTCCGGGAACCGAGTCTTCAGGCTCGAGCTCCACGAAGTCCCCGTTAGCCAGGGAAGTATAAAAATGGCTGTCGGTACCGTTCATGAGGATCCGCCCGATTTCCGGGTGCGGAATGCCGATGGCTTCTGCCGCATCCTTTACCGCCGGCCGGCCGGTAAACCGGTAATGCACCGGGGCTTCCCTGGCCAGGCGCGGCAGGAAATCGAGGAGCCGGCCCCGGATCGTAAAATAAGCGGTGTGCGCATCCATAAATCAGTTTATATCCACCGTTACAGGAACGACCGGGCAGAGCCGAAACGGCCGGACCGGTAATCGGTATAAGCGGCTGCTATTTCTTCCTGCGTATTCATCACAAAAGGTCCGTTGGCCACAACCGGCTCACCGAACGGGGTGCCATAGCCGAAAAGGATCATGGCAGGTTCCGGTGCCTGCAGGTGCAGGGCAGGATCGTCGTTGCCGAATTCCACCAGGTGAAGCCTGGGTACCCGGGTACCGTTCACTTCCAGTGCGCCGCGTACCACATAAAGGAAAATGGTTTGGGTTAACGGAACGTCCAGGTCCAACCGGCCTCCTTCGGCAAAGGTCACGAGTCCTAAGTGGACATCGGTCAGCGGACGAACCGGTCCCTGCACGCCGAACCAGTTCCCCGATACGGCCTGTACCTGTGCCTTTCCGTCGGTGGTTCCGGCTACCGGGATGGCCTCCGCCTGCAGGCCGGTATAGGCCGGGTCGGTCATTTTATGGCGGGAGGGCAGGTTTACCCAAAGCTGCAGGAGTTCCAGCGGCCCTCCTGTTTGTTTGAACGCTTCCGAGGATACTTCCGCATGGATCAGCCCGCGACCGGCCGTCATCCATTGTACTCCGCCGGTACGGATCACGCTGTGGGCACCGCTGCTGTCTTTATGGGTCAGGTCGCCTTCCAGGATAAACGTTACGGTTTCAAAACCCCGGTGCGGATGGGGTCCGAAGGGCAGGCCCTCATTGCCGGGCGGGTAAACCTGGGGACCGTGGTGGTTCAGGAACAGAAACGGGTCGAGCCGTCCCATCGGAAGGGAAGGTGCCGGGAGCGCGCGGTACGTTACCAGGTCGCCGATGGGATCATACTGTGCCGGGTGCATATTTCGGATGGAGCGCATGAAGCACACGGGATGCAAACGGCAGGCCGGGGTGCTTAGGACACCTGGAATCGCTGGATATTGCAAAAAAAGTAAACCTCAGGTCCCTCATTAACGAAAAATGTGCAGATGTGCACATGAGGAATGATGCGGAAGATGATAAAATGCATTGTTGATTGACTGTATGATTATAGGCCTTTCCATATGCATGCCTGAATAAAGGCAATAAGAAAGAGCCGGAAAAATCCGGCTCTTTCTTCTACATCACTATTTATTAATTTTTTCAGCTATTCACATGAAAGAAACCTCTGTCCTCATTTTCACATCTACATATCTGCACATTCGCACATCCGAATCTCCTATTTTTTCGCCAGTGCGGGCTCCGCCGGCTGACCGGCCCGCACGCTTTTCAGGAAGCGGTACAGGGCTTTCAGGTCCACGTCGCTCATCTGGTTATACGAATTCCAGGGCATGTGGGTGTAAGGGATCTGCTTGCCCCGGCGGAAGCGGGCAATGAAGTCGCTTTCGCTCCATACCATCAGCCGGCTGGCCGAATCGCCGCTGATGTTGGGCGGAGTAAGGGCCGGATGTCCGGGCTCCTCCATCGGGCCGCCGCCCGCAAAGGGCTGGCCGATGTATTCGCCCGTAGGGCCGCGCTTCGTATGACAGCCGCTGCAGTTGGCAACGTTGAGGGCCAGGTACCGGCCATATTCAATCGTGCTGTCGCGCTTGACGGATTTGGGAACTTCTCCATCAGGGCCTACCGGCTTGATGAGGAAGGCCTTCAGCGCCATACCCACGGGGTTCAGCTTATGCTCCGGCACCTCGTTCTTCACCGGCTTCTGGGCGCGCAGGTAGGAGATCACCGCAGTAAGGTCTTCGTCGCTCATATTGTGAAAAGGCATAAAATCCAGCACCGCCGACCCGTCGGGCTTCACCCCGTAACGGAGGATACGGGCGATCTCCGGATCGGTATAGCGGCCAATGCCGGTGGTGCTGTCGGGCGTAATGTTGCGGGCGTAAAAAGAACCAAAGGGCAGCTCGAAGGAATAGCCGCCGTGCAGGGGAATGTCCTTGCCGGCTTTCAGCAGTTCTTCGTTATTCTTCGGGCCATGACAGGAAATGCAATGGGCGGGGCCCAGTACCAGTTCGCGGCCGCGGGCAATGACGGCACTGTCGGTGGTGGCTTTGATTTCAGGGTAAGGAGCATCGAACTTGAGGTCCTGGCGCAGGGCGACCGCTACGGTCAGAATGAGGATCAGCGCCAGCAGGGTCAGGCCGGTCCACTTAAGGACCTTTTTCAGCTTTCGCATTGCAGTTGGTTTTGGTTTGGTTAGTTAAGGCCGGACAAATATCCGCCCCGGAACTGCCACGGAAAAGTCAAGCATGTATGAACTGGTTCCGGCACGGGTATCAATTGGGAAAGGATGTACCTGAGGTGGAGGGTTGTCCGGAAGGTTTATAGGTTCAGAGTTTACAGTTGCGCTTACAGCTAATTGTATGGACACCGGGTGCATAGAGCGGCTGCTTACAGATCCCTGGATCAAATCCCGCCCATCCTTCCTAATCCCGCTAATCCGTGGTTCCCGTATATTTGCCGTTTAATAATCTGACGGAATGAGTGAAGAAAAAAGCCTGCATTTTATAGAGGAGATCATTGAAACGGACCTTGCCCGGGGCAAGCATTCCTCCATCATTACCCGCTTCCCGCCGGAGCCGAACGGCTACCTGCATATCGGGCACGCCAAGAGTATTTGCCTGAATTTCGGGCTGGCCAAAAAATATGGTGGACATACGAACCTGCGGTTTGATGATACGAACCCGGTCACCGAGGAAACCGAGTACGTGGAGAGCATCAAGGAAGATGTGCAATGGCTGGGCTTTACGTGGAAAAATGAACTGTATGCTTCCGATTATTTCGAGCAGCTGTACGGCTTTGCGGTAAAACTTATCCAAAAGGGACTGGCCTACGTGGACGACAGTACCGCGGAGGAAATTGCGGCCGGCAAAGGCACGCCCACGGAAGGCGGCACGGACAGCCCCTTCCGGAACCGGAGCATCGAGGAAAACCTCCGCCTCTTTGAAGAGATGCGGGCCGGTAAATACCCGGATGGCTCCAAGGTGCTGCGGGCCAGAATCGACATGAAGCATCCCAATATGCACATGCGCGATCCCCTGATGTACCGCATCCGTCATGCCCATCACCACCGCACGGGCGATGCCTGGTGCATTTACCCGATGTACGATTTTGCGCACGGGCAGAGCGATGCCATCGAAAACGTTACCCATTCCCTGTGTACCCTCGAGTTTGTGCCCCACCGCGAGCTGTATGAGTGGTTTATCGAGCAACTGGAGATCTTTCCCTCCCGGCAGTACGAGTTTGCCCGGATGAACCTCAATTATACCGTGATGAGTAAGCGCAAGCTGCTCAAGCTGGTACAGGAAAAATATGTGGAAGGCTGGGATGATCCCCGCATGCCGACCATCAGCGGCCTCCGCCGCCGGGGCTATACGCCCGAAGCTATCCGCGATTTCTGCGACCGCATCGGTGTGGCCAAGCGGGAAAACCTGATCGACGTGGGCCTGCTGGAGTTCTGCGTGCGCGAGCACCTGAACAAGGTGGCGCTGCGCCGGATGGTGGTATTCGACCCCTTGAAGGTGGTGCTCACCAACTATCCCGAAACCATCGGCGACGTGGAAATGCTCACGGGCGAAGACAACCCGGAGGATCCTTCCAGCCCCACCCGCGAAATCCCCTTTGGCCGCGAGCTGTACATCGAGCAGGAGGATTTTATGGAAAACCCGCCCAAGAAATACTTCCGGCTGTTTCCTGGTGGAATGGTGCGCCTGAAATTTGCCTACATCATCCGCTGCGATGAAGTGGTGAAAGACGAAACCGGAAAGATCACGGAGCTGCGCTGTACCTATATACCCGAAAGCAAAAGCGGGGCGGATACCTCGGGTATCAACGTAAAGGGCACCCTGCACTGGGTAGCCGTACAAAACGCGGTGACCGCCGAAGTGCGCCTGTACGACCGGCTTTTCCGCGTGGAAGATCCTTCCGCCGAGGAAGGCGATTTCCAGGAGTACATCAACCCGAATTCGCTCGACGTGGTGAAAACCGTGTATGCGGAGCCCGCGCTGATGAATGCCCGGATGAGTGACCGGTACCAGTTCCTTCGGAAAGGCTACTTCACCCTGGACACGAAGGATACGTACCACCGGTTAGTGTTCAACCGGACGGTCACCCTCAAAGACGCCTGGGCCAAAGAGCAGAAAAAAGGCTGATCACCGGCAAGCGAATGTTGAACCTGCGGTAAACGCAGGTTTTTTTCTGCCCGAATACCCGCCAGCACGGATAGGCGGGTTCTTTCCCCGGTCGTACCTTGGGAAAAACCGGTTTATGAATAAGCTGATCTGTCTCCTGTTTTTATCCTTTTCGGTATTCAGCAGCGGGGCACAGGAATACCGCAAGGGCTCGGCAGTGGAAGTGAAATGGGGTGAATTCTGGTACAAAGGCACCATAGTTGAGCTGCGCGACGGCAAATTCAAAGTTCATTTCGACGGTTACGGGACCGCCTATGATCAATGGGTGACGAAGGCGGAATTCCGTTCGGAAGTCGAAGGAAAGACGGCAGCCCCCGAATCCATCCGGGCCGGCACGCGGGTGGAAGTGTATGCCACAGACGGCAAATGGTACCCGGCCACCATCCTGGAAGCCCGCAGCGGCCGGTACAAAGTCCGCTACGACGGGTACGATGAACGCTATGATGCCTGGGTGCTGCCCGCCCAGTTCCGGGTTTCCGCCCAAACCGGTACCACCACGGCAACCCGCACGACCAACCCAACCTCCAAACCCGCAAGTACTTCAAATACCACCAATACCACCAATACTACCTATAC
>DATAGL010000980.1:0-1509 GCA_036263755.1 Chitinophagaceae bacterium
TCAGCCGGGAAGGCCTGCCCGCCATTGCGCCACCCTGGGGTACGCTTAATGCCCTGGATCTGAATACCGGGGAATGGCTCTGGCAAACCCCGCTGGGGAACGACACGGCGGTGAAAGGCGCACCCGGTCCTACCGGCACGGAAAATTACGGGGCGTCCGTGGTGACTGCCGGCGGGCTGCTGTTCATCGGTGCCACGAAGGACGGGATGTTCCGCGCCTTCAACAAGCGCACCGGCAAGCTGCTCTGGGAATACAAACTGCCCGCGCCGGCCTTCGCCACGCCCTCCGTGTACGAATGGAACGGCCGCCAGTACATTGTCATTGCCTGCGGCGGTGGCAAGATGGGAACAAAGTCAGGCGACAGCTATGTGGCGTTTGCCCTGCCTGCGAAGTGAATGGGTCAATGGGTGAATGGGTGAATCTGTAGGGGAATGGGAGGGAGCGTGAATGTGCAGATGTGCAAATGTGCGGATGATGTACGGTGTTAGATGTACGATGTACGTCCGTCAATCGTACATCTAACACCGTACATCGTACATCGAATAAATGGCAGCTTCAGTTACAAATATCCTCCGCGTCTTTGCGACTCTTAGCGCCTTTGCGTGAAACCAAAAGCCGCCGGCAGGCGGACCCCTGTCAACCTTTCAACCAATCAACTGTTCCCTCTCCACCATTCCGCCGCCTCCTGCACGGCATCCAGGTGCACCGGTTCGCCGATCATGGGATGCAGCAGCGGGATGCCTTTTTCCCTGGCGGCAGCTGTTACCCGGGTGATGGGTTCCTGCCAGGTATGCGTGGACAGCGCGAACTTGCCCCAGTGCACCGGCATCAGCCGGCGGGCCTGCAGGTCGGCTGCTGCCTGAGCCACTTCTTCGGGCATCATGTGGATGTATTTCCAGGCCGCATTGTACTGGCCGTTCTCCAGCAGGGCCAGGTCAAAGGGCCCGCAGCGCTCCCCGATCGTTTTGAAGTGATCACCATACCCTGAGTCGCCCCCCAGGTACAGGCGGAACGAAGGCGTGGTGAGGGCGAACGATACCCAGAGCGTGTTGTTGCGCCGGAACTGCCGCCCGGAAAAATGGCGTGCCGGCAATGCCTGCAGCAGGAAGCCTGAGGTCAGCTCCAAATCTTCGAACCAGTCGAGTTCCCGTACCTGCTGCGCGGAATAACCCCAGTGCTCGAGGTGTGCGCCCACCCCCAGGCCTGTGATCACCCGGCCGACGCGGGGCTGCAGGCTTTTTACCGTGCGGTAATCCAGGTGGTCGTAGTGGTCGTGGCTGAGCAGCAGGTAATCGATATCGGGCAGGTCGTCCACCGTGTATACATCGCTGCCGCTGAAGGCGCGGGTGGTCCACCGTACGGGGGAAGCATTCCCGCTCAGCACCGGGTCGATAAGAAACCGTTTACCGTTCACCTGCAGGAAGTAGGAAGAATGCCCGAACCAGACCAGCACGTTTTCGGCCGGCGCCAGTGCCTTCAGGTCGGTGCGCCGTACCGGGAATGGGGCCG
>DATAGL010000981.1:0-4670 GCA_036263755.1 Chitinophagaceae bacterium
GTACATCCAGTCGCCGATGGCACCATAGGCATAATGGTTGAACGAATTCATACCCGGGTTCTGGAAGGTGGAGTCGCGCTTCTGACCGTCCCAGCGTTCCCAGATCGTTGTCGCCCCCATTTTCACCGGATAAAGCCAGGAAGGATAGGTTTCCTGCAGCAGCAGCTGGTAGGCCACGCTGTCATAGCCATATCGGGTAAGCACATGACAGAGATAAGGAGTGCCGAGGAACCCGGTAGTCAGGTGGTTGTTATAGCTGCGGATATTGTCCACCAGCCTTTTTGCCGCCTGCGGACGGAGCGTATCCGGCAGCATGTCGAAGTGAAGCGCCAGCACGTAGGCGGTTTGCGAGGAGGAAACGAGGCGGCCGGAAGGGGTTACGTATTCCTTCAGGAAAGCCTGTTTCACTTCCTCCTGCAGCTGCCGGTAAAATGCCGCATCTTCCTTCTTTCCCAGCAGCGCCGCCGTCTTGGACAGGATGCCCGCGGAGTGCGCGAAAAAAGCCTGTGCAATCAGGTATTTGTCGGTGATAGCCGAACGTCCGTCCAGGTCGTCGTCGGGGCGGTAGAACAGCCAGTCGCCGAAATGAAAGCCTTTGTTCCAGAGGTGCTGGTTACTGTTGGCCCGCATGTAGTCCACCCAGCCTTTCATGCTGGGGTATTGGTCTTCGAGCAGGGCCGTATCTCCGTAAGCCAGGTACATCGTCCAGGGGATAATAGTGGCGGCATCTGCCCAGCCGGCCGACCCGGCAGCATTCTCCTTCAGAACATTCGGAATGACCGGGGGCACCACACCGCTGCTGAGCTGGTCCGCCGCAAGGTCTTTCAGCCATTTTGTGAAAAATGGATGCACGTTCCGGTTAAAGGAAGCCGTGCGGGCAAATACCTGGGCGTCGCCGGTCCAGCCCAGGCGCTCGTCGCGCTGCGGGCAATCGGTGGGCACATCCACGAAGTTGCCGTTCTGTCCCCAGCGGATGTTGTGCTGCAATTGGTTCAGCAGGGCATGATTGGTGGTGAAGTTTCCGGTGGAAGGCATGTCGGAGTACAAGGCAACTGCCGTCAGCTGTTCCGGCTTCAGCGCTCCGGGAAATCCGCTGATGCGGATATAGCGGAAACCCTGGAAGGTAAAGTGCGGTTCCAACAGCTCCTCGCCCCCGCCTTTCAGTATATAAATGTTTTCCTGTTTGGCCGTACGTAGGTTGGCTGTATAAAAGTTGCCCTCCTTGTCCAGCACCTCGGCATGATGCAGCACAATGCTGTCGCCGGTGTTCCCGCTGAGGCGCAGCTGCACCCAGCCCACCAGGTTCTGGCCGAAATCGGCCACCAGCTCTCCTTTCGGCGTCCGGAACAGCCGGAGCGCCCGGAAGGTTTCCTTTTTCCGGACCGGTTCATTGTAAGTAGCCACGAGGTGTTCTTTCGGCAGGTTCCGGACCTGGGCCGGCGTCCAGCCTGCTGCCGCAAACCCGGGCTTGTCCCACCCCTCAGGGATCTTTCTGCTGTCCTGCCGCTCCCCGTTGTAAAGATCATTGTAACGAATGGCACCGGTGGAGGTGGTCCAGCTGCCGTCCGAGACGACCTGTTCGCGACTGCCGTCCTCATAGGTGATGTCGAGCTGGAAAAGAAGGCTCAGTTCCTTGCCATACACATCCCGGTTGCCTTCCCAGGCCAGGTTGCCCCGGAACCAGCCGTTGCCCAGCATCACGCCTACCGCGTTGGAACCGGCCTGCAGCAGCGGGGTGACATCATACTGCTGGTATTGCAACCGTTTCTGGTAAGCCGTCCAGCCGGGTGTGAGGTACGCATCTCCTACCCGACGGCCGTTGATAAAGGCCTCATAAAGGCCATGGGCCGTGATAAAGGCCGTAGCGGATCGCACTTTGCGGGGAAGGGAGAACTCTTTCCGGAAATAAGGACTGGGGCGTTCCCCGGGGTCCTCCGGGCTGCCGTTTCCGATCCATGAGGCTTTCCAGGCAGCAGGCTGCAGTAAACCCATCTGCCAGCGGGCAGGGGCGCTCCAGGCAGAAGCTTTCCCCGATCCGTCCCACACGCGTACCTGCCAGTAATAGGTGGCACCCGGCTCCGGGGCGGGACCTCCGTACCGCACACCTACCGACTGGTCGGAGGCGACCCTTCCGCTCGACCAGGTCAGGTTGCGGCCTGCACGAAGGGCATCAGGGCTACCGGCCACACGGATCTCGTAAGCGCTTTGTACCGTGTTCCGACGGTCGGAACGGAGCTGCCAGCTGAGCCGGGGTTGTGTGCTTTCCACGCCCACGGGATCGGGCTTGAATTCGCACAACAGCGAAGCGGTACGCACCTGGGCCTGGAGGGTGCCGGCTGCCAATACCAGGAGGCCGAAAAAAAGTTTTTTCATATAGCGATCGTTAATAGAGTTTTAAATCAAATCCTTCCGGCGGTATGGCAAGAGCCTTCATTTCAATGTACGATGTGTGATGTACGATGTACGACTATTTGGCTGCAGCTAATTTGTTGCTGTACCTAAATAATCTTCCCAAACACCGTACATCACACATCGTACACCGTGTATCGTACATCCTTCTGAAATCACTTCCCCACCCGGAAAACATACTTTCCGCCTCCGGTTTCCACTACCGTATAGCCGTTCTCCTGCCGCAGGGGTTTCAGTTCCGGCACCTGGTCCAGCGCTTTTCCGCCCTCGGTAACTGTCGTTCCGGCGGCATGCGGGATCCAGATCTCTGCCCGGGTATTGGCCGGAACCACTACCTGCAGTTCAAATCCGTCCGGGCTGCGCTTCCATTCACTGCCGATCCATCCCTGTACCGAAGTATAACCGCCCCGTGCCCAGGTGAGGTCCCCGGCCGGCTGCGGCTTGATCTGGATCCGGGTGAAACCGGGGGCCAGGGTATTGATACCGAGCAGCGACCGGTAAAACCATTCACTGACAGAGCCAAACATCGGGTGGTTCTGGGAAGGAGCATTGGCCGGGTAAGCCCAGGTTTCCCAGAGCGTAGTTGCTCCCTTATCCAGCATATAGAGCCAACCCGGAAAATCCTTCTGGTTGACCATGCGGTAAGCCAGCTCCGGTTGCCCGCGCAGCCGCAGCACGTCAAACAGAAACTTCGTGGAAAAGATGCCGGTGGACACGTGCCCCTTATGCCGTTCCACTTCCTGGGTAAGCTGGTAAAAAGCCGAATCGGCATTGGGCGCAAATCCATACCAGAGGGAGAAAAGCTGGGCGGACTGGGTACCGTTGTCGAACCGGCCGGTGCCGGGCACAGCGTATTTCTGCCGGATGAGCTGACGCACGTTCCGGGCCACGGTGGCAAAGCGAACGGAATCTTCTGTCCTTCGGAGGATACCGGCGAAGCAGGCGGCCAGGAGGGCGTGGTGATAATGAAAAGAAGCTGCGGAAAACGCCTCCGGCCGGGGGTCGAGGGCTTCATGGTCGCTGATGTCCCAATGAAAGGTACCCTGCATCGCTTTTGCTTCAAGGAAGGCCATCTGGCGTACCAGCCCATCGTACTGTTGCTCGATGATCCGCCGGTCGCCGTAAAAAGTATAGAGCTGCTCGATCAGGTAAGGATAAGCCAGCTGCCAGCCCAGCGGACCGGAATGGCCGCCGTAACCCCGGTCGGCAATGCCGGTATAGGGAGCGATCTCGGTTATGCCGCCATCGGGCTGCTGCTCATTGGCAAAGTCCTGCACCGTTTTCCGGTAGAATTGGGCCATGTCATAGTTGTACATGTACGCCTCGGAGGTGACCACGATATCAGCACCGTAACCCATTTTTTCCCGGCCGGGGCAATCGGTCTGCACGCTGTGCACATTGCTCAGAAACGTGCGGCGCACCACTTCATCCAGGCGGTTGAAGGATTCGTTGGAGCAGGCAAAACTGCCGGTTTGCGGAAGATCGGTATGAAACCGAAGGGCTTCTATATCTGCTGCCGTAGGGGTTCCGGGCCAGCCGGTGATTTCCACGTAGCGGAAGCCATGATAAGTGAAGCGGGGATGCCAGGTTTCCAAGCCCCGCCCGCTCAGCGTATAACCGTCTTCCTGCCAGGCATTCTTCGGGGCACCGGGACCACCGTCGAGACGGAACATTTCTTTGATTTGTCCGGCCGTCGTGGTATACCAGTTCAGCGAACCGTCGGGATGAATATCCTCTCCGTACCGGAGCCCGATCCGCCTGCCGGCCGGGCCTTTTACCCGGATCCGGGCCACGCCGGAACCGTTCACGCCCATATCCACGATAAAGGTATCCTTTCCTTTCTCCCAGATCTTCACCGGCTTGTCTACCGCCGTTACCCGCACCGGGGGCTGCAACCGGGGTACCAGCGCGCCCGACGGGCCTTCCACTACGGCGGCCTGCTTCCAGCCGGCGGCAGCAAAAGAAGGAGTGCTCCAGCCCGGCGATTCCTTCCGGGCATCATACTGTTCGCCGAGGTACACATTGTTGCGCACCACTGGTCCCGGAGCCGTTCTCCAGTGATTACCGGTGGTCACCCACTGCTCGGTGCCGTCGGTAAAGCGCAGCAGCAGCTGGGCCTTGACACAGGGCCGGCCGGTCTGCTGTACATCCCTCAGGTTGAACCGGCGGAACAACCGGAGCGGCAGCGGGTTATACCAGCCATTGCCCAGCATTACTCCCAGCACATTCCGCCCGGCAGCCACCAGGGGCGTCACATCGTG
>DATAGL010000982.1:0-8109 GCA_036263755.1 Chitinophagaceae bacterium
CGGTACATCGGGATCGCTCCACGCGCAGGAGCGGTGGAACCTCCAGCGGGCCGTGGCCCATGCGGTTGCCCAGAACATTTCGGTACGGCAGTCCGACATCCAGGCCCGCCTCACGGCCCTGCAGGTAAAGCAGACCGATGCAGGGCGCTACCCGAACATCGCCTTTTCCACCGACGCCGGTTACCGCCTGGGCCGCTCCATCAACCCCGCCACCAACACCTTCGAAAACCAGAGCATCTTTTTCACCCAGTTCGGATTGCAGTCGGGCATTACCCTGTTCAACTGGTTTTCGCAGCGCTATGCCTCGGAGGCTGCACGTCTCGACCAGAAGGCCGCCGAAGCCGTTTCCGAAAAAGCCCGCAACGACATTGCCCTGAATGTGGCCGTAGGGTACCTGCAGGCCCTGCTGGCCAGCGAGCAGGTAGAGATCAGCCGCGTGCAGATCGGGCAAACCGCCGCGCAGCTGGAAACCGTGCGCAAGCAGGTGCGCGCCGGATCCCTGCCCGAGCTCAATGCCCTCGAACTGGAGGCCCAGCTTGCGCGCGACAGCGCCGCCTTTATTTCCAGCGAGGCCACCTACCGGCAGAACATCATCCTGCTGAAAGCCCTGCTGTCGCTCGACATGGCGGTGCCCTTCGATATCGAGAAACCGGCGGTTGACCAGATACCGGTGGAGCCCCTGGCTGAACTGCAGCCGCAGGCCGTGTACGAGCAGGCCCTGAAGAACCTGCCGCAGCAGCGCGTGAACCAGTACCGCTTCCAGTCCGCGCAAAAGAACATCCAGGTGGCGCGGGCTTCCATGTATCCCACCCTTTCGGGCTTTGCCTCCCTCAATACGAGTTATTCGAGCCTTTTCCCCGACCAGCAGCGCATGATCGTGACCCCTACGGGTAAATTCGATACCACGAACCTCATCGTGGAAGTGTCGCCGGGTAATTTCCGCCGGGCGCTTTCCCCGGGCGTCAATGTATTGGCCCCGAACGCCGGCTTCGGCCGGCAGCTGTTCGTGATCTCCCCGGGTCAGGCCGTGGGCATATCGCTCAACGTGCCCATCTTACAAGGGCGGCAGCTGCGCTCGGCCTGGGAGCGGGCCCGCCTCCAGGCTGACAACATCCGCCTGCAGATGGACCTGGACAACCTTACCCTGCAGCAGGACATCTACTCCGCTTACAACGATGCGGTCAATGCCCTGCAGCGGTACCGCGCGGCCCAGAAGGCGGTGGAAGCAGCCGAACGGGCCTTTTCCTTTTCGCAAAGGCGCTATGAAGTGGGCCTGCTGCAGACCATTGAACTCATCACGAACCAGAACAACCTGTACCGTTCGCGCCTCGATGCGCTGGCTGCGCGGTATGAATACGTATTCCGCATGAAGCTCCTCGAATTTTACAAGGGGCAGGGACTGAAACTCTAACCACCATCCAAAAAAACAAACATGAACAAAACGGTTAAATGGATCCTGATCGCCATCGGTGCCATCATCGTGATCGCGATCGTGGGCAAACTGCTGGCCGGCGATAAGGAAGAAGGGATAAAGGTGACCGTGGAAAACGTAACCCGGCGCACGATCGTGGAAACGGTGAATGCCTCCGGGAAAGTGTACCCGGAAGTGGAAGTGAAGGTAAGCCCCGACATCTCCGGAGAGATCGTGGAGCTGACGGTAGAGGAGGGCGACAGCGTGCGCCGCGGGCAGGTGCTGGCCCGCATCTATGCCGATGTGTATTCAAGCCAGCGCGACCAGGCCGCCGCCCAGGTGGCGCAGTCGCAGGCCGCCGCTGCCAACAGCCGGGCCTCGATCGATGCCCTGCGCGCGCAGCTGCAGCAAACCGAGCAATCCTACAAGCGCAATAAGGAACTGTTTGACGACAAGGTGATCTCCCGCGCCGAGCTCGAACAGGTGGAAACGCAGTACCGCTCCTCGCAGGCCCAGTATCAGGCGGCCCTCCAGGGCATCCGCGGGCAGCAGGCCGCCGTGCAGGGTGCGCAGACCCAGCTCAATGCCGCCAACAAAAACCTGGGCAGGGCTACCATCGTGGCCCCGATGAACGGAGTGATCTCGCTGCTCCAGGTGAAGGAAGGCGAGCGCGTGGTGGGTACGGCGCAGATGGCCGGTACCGAAATGATGCGCGTGGCCGATATGAGTTCGCTGGAAGTGCGCGTGGAAGTGGGCGAGAACGACATCGTAAAAGTGAGCATCGGCGACTCGGCCGACGTGGAAGTGGATGCCTACAACAACCGCAAGTTCCGGGGCGTGGTCACCAAGATCGCCGCTTCCACCACGGCCGCCGGCGCGCTGGCGCAGGCCGCCACCAATGAAGCCACCAACTACCTCGTACACATCCGCCTCGATCCTTCTTCGTACAGCGACCTGCTGGTACCCGGCAGCGGCAGAAAGTTCCCGTTCCGGCCCGGCATGAACGCCCGCGCCGACATCAAAACCCAGAAGCGGGCCGATGTGGTGGCCGTGCCTACCACTTCGGTAGTGGCCCGGGTGAAAGGCAGCGACGAAAGCATTGACGACAAGAAAAAGGAAGCTGAGCGCCGCCAGGCGGATGAAGGCGGTGCGGAAGCGGAAGAAGCGGTGGTGTCGGGCGATGAGCTGGAAGAGGTGGTATTCGTGGTGCGTACCGACGGCACGGTGGAAAAGCGCATAGTCCGTACCGGTATCCAGGACATCAACTACTTCGAGATCCTCAGCGGGCTGAAGCCGGGCGAGAAGGTGGTCAGCGGCCCTTATAACGCCATCAGTAAAACCTTAAAGACCGGCAACAAGGTGCAGCCGGTATCGAAAGATAAATTGTTTGAAAAATAAATCGGATCGGGATAACTCCTAATCTTGCGGATAAATTGAGTGCGGATGAAGGCTAACGGAATGACTTTCGGTGTGGTGGGCAGCGGCAGCTGGGCAACGGCCCTGGTAAAGATCCTGACCGATAACCGCCAGCCGGTGAACTGGTGGGTGCGCAACCCGGAAATGATCCGTTTCATCCGCAACCGGCGGCACAACCCGCACTACCTTCCTTCCGCCTTCCTCGACCCTGCGCTGCTTCAAATGGAGGAAGACGTGCGCAAGGTGATCAGTGCCTCCGACGTGGTGGTGCTGGTGGTTCCCTCGGCCTATATCTGCGCCGTGCTCGATGAGCTTCCGCACGATGTGTTTGCCGGGAAAAAGATCCTCTCCGCCATCAAAGGCATCGTGCCCGGGCCGGATATTTTGCTCAACGAATACCTGGCGCAGCATTTTGACGTGCCGATCGCCGACTACTTCGCCCTGCTGGGCCCCTGTCATGCCGAGGAAGTGGCTTCCGAGAAGCTGTCGTACCTGACCTTCTCCGGCGCCGATGTGCCGATGACCCAGCAGATCGCTCCCTACTTCAAGACCGACTACATCAACACCGTGGTCAATGACGATATCATCGGCGTGCAGTACGCAGCCGTGCTCAAAAATATATACGCCCTCGGCGCGGGTATCGCCCACGGGCTGGAGTACGGGGATAATTTTCTCAGCGTATACATCGCCAACTCCGCCGACGAGATGGCCGGCTTCCTGCATAAGGTGGGCATCCAGCACATCGTGGTGGGCGAGCACCAGAAGATGGATCCCTACACGCACAAAAAAGATATTAACTACGCCGCTTCCGTGTACCTCGGCGACCTGCTGGTGACCTGCTATTCCCCTTACAGCCGCAACCGCACGTTCGGCAACATGATCGGCAAGGGCTATACCGTACAGTCGGCCCAGCTGGAAATGAACATGATTGCCGAAGGATACAACGCTTCCAAGTGCATGTTCAACATCAACCAGGGCATCCATGCTGATATGCCGATCGCCGAAACCGTATACCGCATCCTCTGGGAGCGGCTGCAGCCGGCGAAGGGTTTTCAGCGGATCGAGGAAGTGATGGTGTAATCGCAGATGACGCGGATGGATATACGATGTACGGTGTACGATGTACGATGTGTGGACAGGTATCATAGGATACTTAGGTAGTGACAGGGTTCGCGCAGAGTACGCAAAGAAATGGAGGGCGCTGAGAGTGCCCTTTTTAGCTGGTCCGGAACCTCATTTTATCACAGATGGCATAGATGAGTCAAGGGAGATAACACAGATAAATACAAGCAAAGTGGTCTTCCTTGAGTGGTCCAGCACCTTATTGCGCGTCTGGTTCAGGAGATTTACCGTTAAAGGATGAGCAGCGGAATATAAGCGCCTGCGCAGGGTGTGTCACCATAGGATAAAAGCACGCTCCTCTATACCTAAGTCTTGTTTCAAAACAGCAAAGTAATATGCACGCGGGCTGCCTGCCCACGCGGACGTGTGCCGCAACAGGCGGTAGCGATTGGGCCCGCTAGAATTTTTTGGGTCTTTTTTGCTTCTGGGCAAAGACGAACAATGGTATGACCTCCAGAGTGCCACAACACACAAAAAATGCCCCTTGCTGAGGATAACCCTCGCAGCTTGCAGCTTGTAGCTTGAAGCTTGCAGCTTGCAGCTCAAAGCCCGCTGCTCCATCCAACCTTTTCCCCTCCAAACTGTTTACCACTGCACAAACTCCCTGCATGAAGGCTCCGCTTCACCTCATGGTTTTCTTCTTATGGCTGGCTGCCGGCCGCAGCACCGCGGCTGCGCAAAATACGGGCAGCGTATCGGGCCTGGTGGTGAACGCGGTGAGCAAGCAGCCGCTGCCGGGCGCAACAGTGGCGGTCGACGGCACGGGACTTAGTGTAGGGGCCGACAGCCTGGGCCGGTACCGCATTACGGGTATCCCGGCCGGCTCCTACGCCATCAGCTGGTCTTCGGTGGGTTTTCAGCCGGAGCGCCGGTTCAACATCGTCATCACCTCGGGCAATGCTTATGAATTGTCGGTAGAATTACAGCCGCTGTCGTCCACCCTTTCGGAAGTGGTGGTGCGGGCCGGCCGCAATACGGCGCGCGCCGCCTCCCTCAGCACCCCGCTGAGCGTGCAGCGGCTGACCGCCGAGGAGATCAAGGCGAACCCCGGGGGCAATTTTGACATCAGCCGCGTGATCAACTCCCTGCCGGGCGTCGGCGGGTCGTCGGGCAGCACGGGCGGTTTCCGCAACGACATCATCATCCGTGGCGGCGGGCCCGGCGAGAATGTATTTTACCTGGATGGCATCGAAGTGCCCGTGATCAACCACTTTGCCACCCAGGGAAGCGGGGGCGGACCCACCGGCATCCTCAACGTTTCCTTTATTGAAGAAGTGCGGCTGTCGAGCAGCGCCTTTCCTGCCCGGTTCGACAATGCTCTGTCCAGCGTATTCGAGTTCCGCCAGAAAGCGGGTAACCCCGACCGTACGCAGGGCAACCTGCGCCTCAGTGGAACCGAGCTGGCCGGCACCCTCGAAGGGCCGCTGAACCGAAAAGGCAACCTCACGTACCTGGCTTCTGTGCGCCGCAGCTACCTCCAGCTCCTTTTTTCCCTGATCGACCTGCCGATCCGGCCCAACTTCTGGGACTTCCAGTACAAGCTCACCTACCGCCCCGATAGCCGCTCCACCCTTACTTTTCTCGGCGTGGGCGCCATTGACCAGTTCGGGTTCGGCCGTGTGCAGGAGCCCACGCAGGACAAACTGTACACGCTGAACCAGGCCCCCTCCATCCGGCAGCGCAGCTATACGGCTGGCGCCAGCTACCGGCGTTCCGTGGGCGACGGCTACCTGTTGCTCACCGCCTCGCGCAATGTGCTCGACAACCGGATCGAAAAGTTTGACTTCAACAATGAAGAAGACCCGGCTGCGCTCCGGTACCGTTCCGACGCCCGGGAAACGGAAAACAAGCTCCGGTGGGAACGGAACATTACCGTCCGCGGCTGGACCTGGAGTTACGGCGGGGCAGCCCAGTACCTGCAGTACGGCACCGGCAATAACATCCGCCGGCGCGCGGCCGTCGGGGCGCAGCCGGAAGACCGGTTTGTGTACACTTCCGATATTGACTTTTTCCGCTTCGGCGCCTTTGTGCAGGCGGGCCGCCGGTTTTTCGGCGAGCGGCTGGGGGTGAGCGCCGGGCTGCGCACCGACATCAATACGTTCACCGATGACGGGACGGACCCGGCCCGCGCCTTTTCCCCGCGCGTGGCGCTCAGCTATGTGCTGGCCGACCGGTGGACGCTGAATGCCACGGCGGGACGCTATGCGCGGATCGTGCCGTACACGGTGCTGGGCTTCCGGTCGAACGAGGGCACGCTGGTGAACAGGAGCAATAACTACATCACCAATACGCAGTATGCGCTGGGCGCCGAGTTCCTGCCGGCGGCCACCACCCGGTTTACACTGGAAGGATTTTTCAAGCGGTACAACGATGTGCCGGTAACGGTGCGCGACGGGATCAGCATCAACAACCAGGGTGCCGATTTCGGATCGGTCGGGAATGAGCCGGTGGTAATGCCCAGCGGCAGCGGCGAGGCCTACGGGGTGGAGTTTTTCGCCCAGCAAAAGCTGACCCGCCGGTTCTTCGGCGTGCTGAGCTATACCTGGTTCCACAGCCGCTTCAGCAATGCCGGCGGAAAGCTGGAGCCCAGCGCCTGGGACAACCGCCACCTGCTGTCCTTCACCTTCGGCTATAAGTTTCCCCGTAACTGGGAGCTGGGATTGAAATACCGCTTCCAGGGCGGTGCTCCGTACACGCCGTTCGACTGGTTCCTCAGCCAGCAGAATTACCTGACCCAGGGCAGCGGCATCCTGAACTACAGCCGGTTCAACACCCAGCGCCTGCGGGCTTTTTCGGCCAGCGACCTCCGGATCGACAAGAAATGGAACTTCCGGAACAAAACCCTCGACCTGTACCTGGACGTGTCCAACTGGTGGGGCGCACGCTCGGTGGCCTATCCTTCCTATACCTTCGAGCGCGACCTGGCCACCGGCGGTTTCCTGACCACCGACGGGCAGCTGCTCCGTTCCGATGGCAGCAATGCGCGTCCGCTGATCCTGAACGACGATGATCCCGTGGTGCTGCCGACAATCGGCTTTATTCTGGAGTTTTAAAGCGGGCCTGAACGGGTACAGCGGGTTATGACTTTACATAAGAAAAGGTGATAGGTTAGCAGCCAGTGCGCAGCGGCAGTATGAAGAAATAATGAAACCTCGCGGCCCCTTGTTTCGTCGCCGCATCATGCCGTACTTTCACTTTATGATTCGCTGTTTTCTTCTTCTGCTGCTCTTTGCTTCCTGCGCCGGCCCGCGCCGCGCGGCCCAGGCGCCTTCCTTTGCCGATAACCCCGTAGTGGCGCACCGGGGTGCCTTTAAGAAGAACGGGTTCCCCGAAAACTCCATTGCTGCCCTGCGCGAAGCGATCCGCCTCGGCTGCACCGGTTCGGAGTTTGACGTGCGGATGTCGGCCGACGATTCCCTTATCATCAACCATGATCCGCATTATGCGAAGCTGGATGTGGAGCAGAGCACCTTTGCCCAGCTGGCCGCGACGCCCTTGTCCAACGGCGAGCCGCTGCCCACGCTGCGCCAGTACCTGACCGAAGGTTTGCGCCAGAACCGGGCCACGCGGCTCGTGCTGGAGATCAAACCCTCTCCGGCCGGGGCCGAACGCGGGAGGCGCATCGCCGATAAGGTGGTGGCCCTGGTGAAGGAAATGAAGGCCGAGCCGATGGTGGTGTACATTTCGTTTGACTACGGCATCGTAAAACGGGTACTGGAGCTGGCGCCGCAGGCACCGGTCCAGTACCTGAACGGGGATAAAAGCCCGACCCAGCTGCGGGCCGACGGCGTAGGCGGTCTCGATTATCATTTCAGCGTTTTCAAGCTTCATCCCGAGTGGATTGCCTCCGCCAAACAGCAGGGACTGATCCTGAATGCCTGGACCGTCAACGACCGGCCGACGATGCAGGCCCTCCTCGACAGCGGCTTTCATTTCATCACCACGAACGAGCCAGAATTGCTGCTGGAGTTGAGTCGGGTAAGAGGTGAATAGGTCAATAGGTGAATGGGTGAATCTGTAGGGGAATGGGAGAGGAGGTGAATGTGCAGATATGCAAATGTGCAAATGTGCGGATTGACGATTGACGATTGACGATTGACGATATAATTTGGAGCTACCCAAGTTACAACATATCCCTTGCGTCTTTGCGGCCCTTAGCG
>DATAGL010000983.1:0-2070 GCA_036263755.1 Chitinophagaceae bacterium
GCCAGTAATGATTTCAGCCAGGGCAGCGACCTGCCTGCAATATACCAGCAGGCTACCGCACTGCTGTACCCATCCCGGTTTGAAGGCTTTGGTATTCCCGTGCTCGAGGCCCTCTGGAGCCGGATCCCGGTGGTAACCAGCAAAGTTTCCTGCCTGCCCGAAGCCGGGGGACCCGGCGCGTTTTATGTAGATCCTGAAAACCGGGAAGAACTGGCTGCTGCCCTGCGTACTGTTGCTGTCCAATCAAGCCGGGTGCATCAGGCCGTAGAAAGCGGCTGGCAATATGCCCATAATTTTACCGGGGAACGATGCTGCCGCGCCGTAATGGATGTATATCAAAAACTGTTGCCATGAACGAACCTTTTCTGAATGACATTGAAACCTGCCTGGCAGTACTGCGTTCCGGCGGACTTATTTTATATCCCACCGATACGGTCTGGGGCATTGGGTGCGATGCCACGAATGCGGATGCCGTACGCCGGGTCTATGACCTGAAACAGCGCGATGATTCCAAAAGCCTGATCCTGCTGCTGGCCGAAGAACGGGAGGTACTTCAATACACCGCGGCACCCGACCTTGCCGTTTTTGATTTCCTGGAAACGCAGGAGCGCCCCACCACCATTATTTTTGACGGGGCCGTGGGCCTGCCGGATAACGTCATTGCCGCGGACGGGTCCATTGCGCTCCGCCTGACCACCGATGCATTCTGCCGCCACCTTATCCGCCGGCTGCGCAGGCCGCTGGTCTCCACTTCGGCCAATATTTCCGGTACACCTACCCCCCGTACCTATGCTGCCATCACCGAAGCCATCCGCGCTGGCGTGGATTACGTGGTGCACTGGCGCCGGGACGATACAGAGGAAGCTCAGCCTTCCCGGATCATTCGCTGGAAAGGAGGAGGGAAGTATGATGTGATCCGGGGATAGTGGGATTGATAGCAGTAAGGAATTGGGAATTAGGAATTGGGAATTAGGGGATGATTCTTTCGGAATTTTTATACCAGGTTGATTATAGGGTGTCCGGTACCGAATTAAACCGAACGAGCATAAGAGGCGTTTGGCTTACATCAAAAAGTATTCAATTCCTGGTTCGCCACAAAGTCGATCATGCATGCGGGACTTTTAACACAGATTGTAAATCATGTTTCGTACCTTTTATGACAGAACCGGTTCGTTATGCTGAAGCAAAAATTGTATATACCCGTTTTCCTTTTCATTGCGGTTGGGACCATAGCCGCAGCCATCAACCAGGCGGAAGGTGATCCAACCAGCATGATCGCGTTCCTGTTTATAGGACTGCTTTCCCTGTTCCTTTACATCCCCGTCAAGCACAAGAAGTAGTGATCGCATCCTGCCTTATACTTTCAACAACGTATTTCCGCATTTCATTTCAACAACGTCAAACAGTTAGGCCGGTAACTTATAAACTTATCGGCTCCAAGTTTTCAGCATCTTCTCTCTCTACTGAGGCATACCTAATTTCCTGAAGCCTATCAGCGCCATCAGTGCCCTTTCCATGTCCGCTCCATTTGAACTCTTTCCCATCAGCGTCATCTGTGATTTATATTTGCGGCTTATGGAGATTTCGCTCAGTCCGCGGGAAGAAGCGGTTTTGAAAAAGATTGCCGGAGCCGCCTGGAAGCTGGACCTGCCCTGCTACCTCATCGGTGGCTATGTGCGTGATAAACTGCTGGGCCGGCCTACGAAAGATGCGGATATCGTTTGCGTGGGCAACGGGCTGCAACTCGCCGAAGAAGCGGCCCGGGCCTTTCAACCCCTGCCGAAGGTGAGCTTTTTTAAAAATTACGGTACCGCGCATTTCCGCCTTTCCGATGGTTTCGACGTGGAATTCGTAGGGGCCCGGCGGGAAAGCTACCGCAGCCATACGCGCAACCCGGAAGTGGAGCCCGGCACCCTTTCCGACGACCAGAACCGGCGCGATTTCACCATCAATGCTCTGGCCATCAGCTTGAATAAAGATGATTTCGGAACCCTGGTAGACCCCTTTGGCGGCACAGCCGACCTCCAAAAGAAGATCATCCGGACGCCGCTGGAGCCGGTCCGCACGTTT
>DATAGL010000984.1:0-2628 GCA_036263755.1 Chitinophagaceae bacterium
TACGAGATCCCTGTTTCTTCAGTTCAAGAAATTATACCGGAAGCCCCTTCTGGACTGACCTTATTTCTTAAACCATTTTCCGAGCCAGAGCGCTGCGTATTGTTTCGTAAAAAAAATGGCGGCGAAAAGGTACCACCGGACATCGGGGTAAAATTTCTTCATGAACTGCGCGTGGTTCCGGATGGAGGTAGTTCGTATGCGGATCCACTTGTCCTTCGACACCGATCCCCGGTGCACGTGCATCACCTTTGCTTCCGGGAGGAAGTGGATCCGGTACCCGAGCTGCTTGAAATCCCAGCACCAGAGTACATCCTCGCAGTACATGAAGAAGTCAGCGGAAAGCTGGTTCCCGTTCAATTGTTTCAGGATCGAGCGGGGAAAGAGCATAAACGCGCCCCAGACCCAGTCGCAGTCCGCAAAGCGCTGGTGGTCGAAGTAGTGATGGAGCATCAGCTGTTCGCGTTTTCTTTTCGGAAGCAGCTTGTACAGCGGGAATACCTCCAGCAGTTCCCAGCCAATAGTGCGGAACCGCCGGCAATTGTACTGGATTTTGCCGTCGGGGTACAGGAGCTGGCAGGTGGTCATACCTACTTCGGGATGCTGCTGCATATAATCATAGCAGATCTTCGGTGCGTTATTGATCAGTTCCGTATCGGAATTCAAGAGCAGGAGGTAATCGCCTTTGGATTTGGAAATACCCAGGTTGTTGCCTCCGGTAAAGCCGGTGTTGGTGGGTGAAACCACCAGGTTGATATCGGGAAACCGGTCCAGAAATTCCCTGGGGTCGCGCTCAGTGGAGGCATTGTCCACCAGGATGATCTCGTAGGTAAGCCCCGTGAGTTTTTCCTTCAGCGACTGCAGGCAATTACAGGTAAGCTGGAAGGTATTATAGTTGATGATGACAATGGATAGCTGCATGGATCAATACACTTTGTAAAAATAGGGTTCATTCGCCAGTATGCGCGGTGTGTACCGCAACAGGGTGCCCAGGTTGCGCAGGTAACCGGCCAGCTGGTGGCCGTTGTGCCGGGACCTGTTCCCGCGGAACCCTTTTTCCAGCAACAGGCCTATGGCAAAAACAGGTATTTCAAAAATGAGGAAACCCAGCATCAGGAGAAACCAGCCGGCTCCGTACTGCTTGCGGATGCGGACCATCTGGGAAACGATGATCTGGCGTGCTTTCTTATTCCAGAGATTTTTGCTGTTCTCGCCTTCAGAGGTGGCATAATAATCGGAGGAGGTGCCGCCGCCCAGGTGGATCACCCGGGGCTCCGAAAACAGGTACAGCGGACCGGCTTTGCGCAGGCGCGCGCACCATTCGATCTCTTCCGCATACATGAAAAAATCCTCATCCAGCATTCCCTGCTGAGCCACCACTTCCCGGCGGGCCAGGAGAAAGGCGCCTACCACCCAGTCGACCGCTGTTTTCTCCGCCACGGTGGTAATACTCGGCACCCTTGTTTTGAGCCGGTACCCCCAGTAGCGAACGAACCGTCCGAGGTAGGGCAGGGGCAGGAGAAAATTCAATCCTCCCTTGACGAAATGCGCGCCGGAAATCTGGTGCGAACCGTCGGGATTGAGCAGCTGCACCCCGCAGCCGGCTGCCTCGGGAGCGGCATCCATCAGGGCGACTGTACGGTCCAGCGCCCCTTCCAGCACGATGGTGTCGGCATTGAGCAGGAGCCAGTACCGGCCTTTGGCCAACCGGAGGCCGGCATTGTTGGCCCGGGCAAAACCGGCGTTATAACCGGTCTGCAGCCAGATTACCTGCGGGTAGGCCGACCGGATGCGCTGCTCGCTGTCATCCCCTGAATCATTGTCCACCACGATCACTTCAAACACACAGCGCCGGGTTTCCCGGAAAACGCTCTCCAGGCAGTTCAGCACATGGTGCGCCGATTTGTAGTTGATAATGATGACGGAAAGGTCCATGGATCAGATTCAGCCGGTCTTTTCACCGGCAGTGATTTTGTACCGACGGCAGCAAGGCCGCAAAGGTAATCGTTCAGGGGGAAAGAACAGCTGGCCGACCTGCTGCATTCCCGGTCAGTGCCCTTGCCCATGCCTGCAGGAAATGCAGGGTGTCTAAAGGAATAAATCTCCTGTTCTTGTTAAAGCTTATGGCTTCCAGCTAACGTAAAAGGGAGGCGCCGCCGGATAAAGTATTCCGGTGGGTTATCCCGGTTACAGGCCATTGCGGCAGATGCCTTTCGGTTGGCCACTGGTCCGATAGTTCCGAAGCGTAATGTGAAGCAGGCTGCCCTTCATCAAGAAAAGCTTCCCATACCTTCCCTTTAATCCATATCAGCTTTTGACGGCTGCCGCAGGCTCCCTTCTTTCTTCCCGGTTCCGCCAGGCCATATAGAGTCCGCCCAGCAGGAGCACATACAGCAGGATCCCCGAAATCAATGAAGTGGTGTAACCGGTTTTATAGGAAGCGGGCTCAAAGCGGAAGGCCACCGTATGGTTGCCCGCCGGAATAGGCAGGCCGCGCAGCAGGTAATTCACCTTGTAGTGCTCTACCTTCTTTCCGTCGATGTAGGCATTCCAGCCGGACGGGTAATAAATTTCACTGAACACCGCGAAGCCGCCGGTGGCAGAGGTGGTTGCATATTCCGCAGCATCGTT
>DATAGL010000985.1:0-3837 GCA_036263755.1 Chitinophagaceae bacterium
TTGACCGGTCCTCGGCACTTGCAATGCACCTCAAGGTTATCATTAATAATGATGTTCTTACTTTACCCTTTTACCTCTAAGCAGCATACTACATTGGGGCCGAAATTTTAGGCAACCGGCCATTTCACTGGTAGTGTATCAAAAATTTTAGGATGCTGATACCCGAAAAGGTCAGGATCAGCAAGATCACCCACTTCATGACCGTATTGACCACTACCTTGAACCCTTCAGCGTGCAGGCTCCCATCAAAGAAACTGAACCGCTTGTACTGATGGTATGTGAACTGCTTTTTAGCCACCTCATCACGCACCTGCTCCAGGCCTGTGCGAACCAGTCCTTTCAATGGTTCCAGGTCTACCGGTGGGATAGCAGGAACTTTCCCCTCCCCTTTTTCCACCTGCTCTTCCAAACGTACCAGCTTGTTGTGCGCTTCAGTCAACGCTTCTTCCAGACTACCTAAGCGATCGGAGAGCCCATCACAATACCGCTTGTGGCCATCCAAGTCCCTTATCAGGTCATTGAGCAATCCCTCCAGCGCCTCCTCAGTATTGCCTGCCATTCCACTTTGATTTTTGGTCATTCATTTCCCTTATAACCGCCAGGAGTATTTGTTCCTTTTGTTCTTTCGGAGCTTTCCCAAAAGGGTTGGCGCATCCGACTCCTGCAGAGGTCTTATTGAATGTTCCTGTGTATTCCCTGTCCTCTTTTCAGACTTTGCCCCCATGCCCTGCGAAACTGTGTCCCTTTTTCCACCGTCCCAAACAGGCACGGCTTGCCCAAGGGTGGAACCCACTTCTTCCTTCATTTCACCCACCAACCCCCTTTTGGCCTCCTGCCCTTTCAAAATCCCTTCGATCCGCGCCCAACCATGACCCACTGCGCTTCCCTTGACTTTGACACCCTTATCGTCCAAAAAGGCTATCCCCTGGCCTTTGAGCACCTTAATGCCCTGGGCCTTCAACCGAAGAGCAAAGTCATCATAATTGCGGCACCCCACCAGGGCCTTTTCGATCTCCCCGCGCAAGTGGTCTTTCCTTTGGTCCTTGCGAGGCCGCGCGCGCCCCGCCGGTGACTGGAACCGCCGGGGATTCGGCACCCTTTGCAAGCCATAGCGCTCTTCTGCCTGCCGACAGAACTGGGCGATCTTGCGGTAGCTATGACTATCCGGCAGCACCCGCCCGTCAAAGCCCACCCGGTTAATGACCAGGTGCACGTGCTGGTGAGCCGTATCCCGGTGCTCGACGGCCAGCAGCTGGCGGTCCGCTACCTGCATCGCCTGCACAAGATCGGCCACCAGGGAGATCAGCTGGGTGCGGTCCAGGCGTTCCCCCGGGGCCAGGCTCAAGGTGATGTGCATGACCGGCTTTTGCACCTTTTGGTTCAGCGCCCGCACTTCCTGGAACTGATTGGTGAAATCTTCCTTACCCCCAAAGCAGTAGCGGGTAGAGAGCAGTTCCGCCCGGCCGTGATGTACCACTTCCGCTCCTTTTCTCACCTGCTTATCCCCCAAGCAGTAGGCAATGCAGCCACCAAAGGAAGCACCCAGGATGATTTTCCCAATCATTGGACGAATTTTTTGATTTGTACAACCAAGGTGGCCAGATCCTCTACCAGCTGGCCTAAAGGGGTATGCTCCAAAGAGCGAATGCCATCGCGCTGGTTCCTTCGGTCCACTAGCTGGCTGAGCTGGGCTGCGATGTGGTGAAGGGTACCAGTCAGCAGGAGCACTTCCCGGGGAAGTGCCCTTACCCTATGCTCTACCTGCCCATCAAGTCCTAGCTCCCGCAGGTAAACCGAAACAGTAAGCCCGAGGCCCTTAGCCCGGCGTTCAATGAGCCGCCGCTCCAGGAGGCTACATTTCACTGCCAGGTGCTGATCCCGCTTGGCGCTAACTTTCGGACGGCCACCCCTGTTCCCTTTACTCTTTTCCATATGGCACTTTTTTATAAGCTTTCCTTTCCATGTATTCCTGCTTCCCCTACCCCCTCCAGTTCTCTGTTAGAGTTCAGAACCATTCCTGGGTGCAACTCCTACCCGGGAATGGTTTTGGGAAACCCAAAACATAGCTGGCTACCAAGCACCCAGGCCTTCCTCCTCTTCTAGCCCCATTGTAACGGGTTGTTCAAAAACCCAGTCTTTTCGAGGGTCTTGGATGCTGCTTCCCTTCATTATGCACCAGGTAGTCGTTGCAGTCCTTGAACCCCTTGAACAGGGCACTTTTATCCCTTGCCTGTACCTGGCTGCGCAGCACTTCAGCGGTAGCCCTTCTGCCGGAGCTGTCCCGGTCCAGGTACAAGTGGACGGCACCTGCCCCTTCGACCAGGGACTGGGTGCGGCCCAGGAAAGCTAGGGAGTTGAGCACCAGGAAGTCCTGCTCTTCACCAATGCGGTTGCCTCCCAAAGGCTTACCGCTTCGTTGGAGCGCCCGGTAGGAAAGAAAGGAAAAGAACCCCTCAAAAAGGGCCAGTTTCCCAGTACCCCGAGAGATCAAAGTATAGCTCTTGGGACTACTGCTTCCCTTGAAGTAGGCGCTGCGCAGTTCATAGCCGCCAGCCCTATTTTGAAACCCCAGTGCGGTATGCTCTTTCCCGTACAGGCGGAAGTGCACTTCCTTACAATATTCCTGGGCCAGCGCCAGGGGGATCGCCCGCTTTTGCAGGTACGCCTTCAGGCTAGGACTTTCAATGGACCGGACCTCCAGGATGGAGATTTTTCCCTCTTCTGTCGCCCGTTCCGCGGGCATGGGAGTCAAGGGCGCGTGAAGAGTAAAGGAAGCGGCTGCATCCGCTGAAAGTGCAGCCAGCAACTCCCCGATGGAACACTGGTGGTAGCGGGTGCCAAAATCCAGGAGCGTTCCACCCAGCCCCGCCCCATGGTCGTACCAGAGATTCAGCTTGCGATTGACCTTGAAGGAAGGCTCCCGTTCTGTGCGCAAAGGGGATAGGTACCAGTAATCCTGCCCCCGCACTTTGTGGGGCGTGTGGCCCAGGGAGGCCAGGTACTCCACCAAGTCCAGCCAGCGCGCCTGGGCACAAGAAATCTTTTCGTTTGCCATTTGCCTTGGTTTTTTGGTTTAAAATCAAAAGGAAATATCCTGGGACTTAGACCCTATTTTCCCGGATGATAGCTTCCACATCCTGCCAGTGGAAATAGCGGTTCGCCCGGATCTTGATGGAGTGAATCTTGCCCCGTTTCATCCAATCGTAAAGGGTGGGCTTAGAGATTTGAAAAAGGGTACATACCTCCGAAACTTTTAGCAAGGGAGCATCCCGAGGAACGGGAGGGATTTGGAGCTGCTTTTGGGTGTATTCGACGAGGACCTCTTCCACGATCCGGCGGAAGGCCGCCAGGAGCTCTGCCTGTGGTACAGAGAACAGATGCACATTTTCCATTGGTCACGCTTTAAGTGGCAAGGTGGGGTCGAAAAGAAAGGAAACGAGTTAAACTTTGTTAAGTTTTTGCCACAAAAATCCTAGGGAAAAAAGTTGGCAAACCGATCAAAAACGGCACATCAGAAAAGTAATGACAATGCGTTGGTCTTTTACCTTTGTAGATTACTCTTAGAACCTATCCGTCATTCCCCGCAAGTTCAGTTCAAGGTCAAGATCACATTGCATACCCAGCATTTGGTTGACAGCGGGTAATTTTGGGATACCTGACCCTTTCGCAAAGCAGAGGGATAGGCAGGTCTTTCGAATTTTCCGCGCCTGATCGGAAGGCACAGAGCTCCGCATCGAATCAGATCGGCGCTTTCCTCCAATATCCGATGCTACGCTAAAGCAAGAGCGGTTGGACCTAATTTAAGTCCCCAATTATCAGGCAGAAAACAATAGATAG
>DATAGL010000986.1:0-6904 GCA_036263755.1 Chitinophagaceae bacterium
CCATTCATCCGGATCTCGTCTTCCCGCTCCTCCTTCTGCTGGCCTTCCTTTTTCTCCTGGGCGAGTATCTTTTTGTACAGGCGCTTGCCCGTCATGTATTTCTGCAGCTCGCTGTGTACCGGACCCTTGTAGTACATCTCCAGGAACACTTTGCGGAGGCAGTAATAACATTCGCGGATCATTTCATCATCGTTCTTAAAGGCGCCTTCCGCCTTCTTTTTCAGCATATATTCAGTAGTGTATCCTACCAGCGAGGTCACGGTAGGCGTAACATACAGGCCCGCGCCTACATACCGCTTATACACATCTTCTATGTTCAGCCCCGACCGGTCGACCACCGCCTCGCCCAGGCCCCTGGACTCGGTATCATTGTCGGAAAGAAGCACCACGCGGAACTTCACGCTGGGCGTATTGCGCAGCTCATAGCTCCAGCGCTCTTCCACGGTCTTCTCCCGGTCCTTGTCCAGGAAATAATAGCTCAGGTAGGAATTGTTATCACCGAGCACCGAAGCTTTTGCATCGTAGCGGATGTTGGGGGCGCCGTTGTACGCCCGGTATTTTACTTTCATGCCGTTGGCCATGGTAAAGCGGTACTGCTGGTACAGCGTGGGATAGCTGTTCGCCAGGGAAAAGATGAACGGTGAAAACTCGATGCCGTTCTGCTTCATGTCCCAGTCGATGGTCGACTTAACGGTATAATCAATGATGTCACCCACTTCGAGGTCCGGAATGGCGATCTTCATTTTTTTGATATTCATCTTGAAAAAGATCGGCCGGTAAATGGCAGGCACGTCGCTTTCCTCCTCGATGGCGCTGGCCATATCCACGGTTACTTCGCGGCCGCCCGCTTTGATGATCCGGTACTCGGCAGCGCCGTCGCGCCCAATGGTTACGTAATAAAAAGTGGAGAATTTTTCCAGGGCGTTCTTATCCTGCAGCTTGATGCGCTTATGCACATACTCGGAGATGCGGACGGTATAGGTATTTCCGCGGCCTGAGAGCCGCGAAAACAGGTATTCCTGTTTCTGGCCGAGGATGACGGCGCTTTCATTTTTCCATTTTTCCGGCACGCTGGTGACGGCAAATTCGGGTTCCACCTTGGCACCCAGCTCGGGTGCCTGCGCCAGAAGCAGTACCGGCAGGAGGCCGGCACAGCACAGGGTAAGAATTGAACGTAACATAAGCAGTCTGATCGGTTGGTTTTATTTGGTGAGTACGACCTGGTCGTTGTAAAATTTATTGATCTCGGCAATAAAGGCATTCCAGGAGGCAAAGTCGGCATGCCGCAGGATGGGCTTGCGGATGGTAATTGTTTTCTTGTAGATAATTGTTGTTCCGCTCTGCACGTACGCCCCTTCGAACGCGTAGTCGGGCGTAACCTTTTTTACCGGTGCCGGCAGGTAATCCACTTTATAACCGGCCGGGACCGCCAGCTCGGTTTGAACCGTAAAATGGTACTTCTGGCTGAATTCATAATCGTTCTGCCGGTCGGAGGGAATTTCAAAGCTGCCGAATTCCTTGTCCCAGTCCATGATCACATACAGCTCGTTGCCGGTTTTGGTGACCTGATTGGCCGCGCTGAGTTCATAGGACAGTTGCAAAGGCTTTTGCCGGTCGTTGATGTCTGAGTTTTTCAGGCCGGTCACCGTCACGTTCTCCGATCCTTTGAGGTAGCCGGTCACCGCGTCGGCCTTCTTGTCGGTGCGCACCGATGCAAACAGGCGCTGGAGGTTGATCTTTGCCTCGCCGTTGTATTCAATGGTGGCCGAACCTTTCAGCGTGGTCTCATCCAGCCGGAGTTTGACGGTCTTTTTTTCCCAGTTGCGCTCGGCCGGGAATTCGGGTATCCGGTCAAGGATGTATTGTGCCCCGTCCTCGATCATGACCTGCTTGCCCTGGATGCGCTGGGCATAATCGTTCAGGGCGATATAGTCTTCGGTACCGTCCAGGAAATAGCGTTTGCCGCCTAACTGCACGGTGCAGATCATATGGTTGTCCACCGCCAGGGAAGGAAGCGTGTAATCATAAGGAAGATCGGAGGTGCCGATCCAGGTGAGCCGGGCGTCGTAGCCGGCCAGCTTCAGCATTTCCTTCAGGAGGTTGGCCTTGCCCTTGCAGTCGCCGTACTTGTTCTTCAGCACATTCTGCGCGGCATCCGGCTTGAAGCCCATGATGCCGTCCTCGAAGGCGATATAGCGGATGTTGTCCTGTACCCAGTAAAAGATGGCTTCTATTTTTTCCAGGTCCGTCTTTTTGCCGAAGGTCAGTTCCGACACCCGGCTTTTCAGGGCCTCGGGCTGGTTGCCGATGGCCGTAACCAGGCTATGGTACCAGCCATACACGTCTTTTACATTTTCAAATAACGTGTGCCGCTGCCCGCCGTCGGAAAAGGCCTTGCTCACGCAGATCACATGCGCATCGGAAAGGGCATGGTTGGGCGACGACGGCTCGCGCTGGTAGGCCGGCACTTCCTGCTGGCGGAACGTAATGCGGGTAATGCCTCCCTCGCTGACCGAAGAGCGGTGCACGCCCTTACCGGTAAAGTTGAATTCCCGGAAGTCCATCTCCAGCCACGACGGCACATTGAACTGTATGGTACGGTCCACGGTCGGCAGGTGGTGCCGGAGGTAAAAAGAAGTGAGGTATTTGATGTCCCGGTACCGGTTCTGGTAGGTAAAGGTCACCGGCTTTCCCTTTTCGGCAAACTGGAATTTGATCAGGCAGTATTTAGTGTCGCTGTGGAAGATATCCTCATCGCGGTACGACTGGCACTGCTTTTCGAACGGTACGTTCTTAGTGCCTTCGTTCACTACCTTGACGCCTTCCACTGCCATTTCATCGTAGTAAAACAGGGCATCCTCGTACTTGTAAAAGTCCTTCAGCGGTACCAGCACCTGCTCGGTGGTGACCACGGCCTTTACCTTGCCCTCGCCGGGTGCGGGGTTCGGATTCAATTCAAAATCAACGGTTTGTTTCAGGGAAACGGCCACCACATCTTCTTTCGGGAAGCGGGCTTTCCAGTCGGAAAGCTTGCCGGAATACAGGGTCTGGGCGGCTGCGGTAACGGACAGCAGGCATAAGAATACCGGCAGCAGCGGCTTGCCGGCTGTAAAACAAATCATGGGCAGTTAGTTTTGCGCCCTGCCAATGTATAAATTTTTTCCGGAAAAGCGGTCCCATGAATAGGGAAGCCGAACATTTATGACCGGAACGGGCATGCCGGCAGGGTCCGGACGTTTACGGACCCCGGTCTTATGCCAAAAAAGACCGATATACCGGTCTTTTTTGTGCGTTCTGCAGAAAAAGTAATTCCTCCTGTTATTGATCCTACCTATCAACGAATCAACTTATCAACTTTTCAACCTCCATTGACTTTCCCTCCCATTCACCTACAGATTCACCCATTCACCCATTGACCCATTCACCCCGCTCACTCCGCCATCATCTGCCGCACCACGGCTTCAATGTCTTCGGCATTGGGCTTGGAGAAGTAGTCGCCGTCGCTGCCATAGGCCGGGCGGTGGGCCCGGGCCGTCAGGGTACGCGGCGCCACGTCGAGCCAGCGGTAGCCGCCCTGCTCTTCCATGACCTTGTTGAACATATAGGCCGCCGCACCGCCGGGTACGTCCTCGTCCACGAAAAGGATGCGGTTGGTCTTTTTCAGCGATTGCAGGATCCGGTGTCCCGTGTCAAAGGGCAGCAGGGTCTGTACATCCACCACCTCGCAGGAGATACCGCTTTGTGCGAGCAGCTGGGTGGCCTCTCCCACCACCCGCAGCGTGGAGCCGTAAGAGACGATGGTGATGTCGGTACCTTCCTGAAGGATCTCCGGCACACCCAGGGGAACCGTGAACTGCAGCAGGTTCTGCGGCAGCCGCTCTTTCAGGCGGTAGCCGTTGAGGCTTTCCACCACCAGCCCGGGATCGTTGCCGCGAAGCAGGGTATTGTACATTCCGGCAGCCTGTACCATGTTGCGGGGCACGCAGACATGGAAGCCACGCAGGGCATTGATGACCATGCCCATGGGTGAGCCGCTGTGCCAGATGCCCTCCAGCCGGTGGCCGCGGGTGCGCACAATGATGGGGCAGCTTTGCCGGCCCTTCGTCCGGTAATGCAGGGAGGCGGCATCATCGCTCAGGGGTTCCAGTCCGTAAAGCAGGTAATCGAGGTACTGGATCTCGGCAATGGGGCGCAGGCCGCGCATGGCCATGCCGATGCCCTGGCCCATGATCGTCAGCTCCCGGATGCCGGTATCGAAAATGCGTTCCACACCGTACTTCGCCTGGAGGCCGGCAAAGCCCTGGTTCACGTCGCCGATAAAGCCCAGGTCCTCGCCGAAGGCCAGTACCCGTGGGTCGGAAGCGAACAGGCCGTCGAAATAACGGTTCAGGATTTCAAAGCCGTTGACCGCCGGGGCGTCGGCAGCGTAGGACGCTTTTACTTGCGGCACGTTTACCGCGCTTTTCGGTCCTTCATTATAGAGGTGGGAATTATACAGCTCTTTGTTGGTCTGCAGCAGTTCGTCGTAATACGCTTTGAGGCCGGCCCCGGATACGCCGGTTCCCAGGGTGCGGAGGGCGGCACTGAGCGTGCGCATCACGTCGCGGCGCAGCGGCTCGCGGATGGACGACAGCTGGCGCGAAAGGTCCTGCAGCGGGGCAGCCGCTTCCGGCGCCCCGCCGGCAGCTTCGCCGATGAGGTCTACTACCCGGCGCACCTGGTCCTTGATCGGGTTCAGGTAACCTTCCCAGGCTTTCGACCGCATCTGCCGCACGTGGTTCTTTGCCTCCCGCTCCACTTCTTCCAGTTCCTCTTCGGAAGCGAGGGCGTTATCGGTGATCCATTCGCGCATCTTTACCAGCCCGTCCCAGGTACGCTCCCATTCCAGCCGCTCATGGCTTTTATAGCGTTCATGGCTGCCCGACGTGGAATGGCCCTGGGGCTGGGTGATCTCTTCCACATGGAACAGTACGGGCACGTGCAGCTCGCGCGCGATGCGGATGCCTTCCTCGAAGGTTTCGCACAGGCCGGCGTAATCCCAGCCCTTCGCCTTGAATATCTGGAAACCATTGGTGCCGGCTTCCTTCTGAAAACCCTTCAGGGCTTCGGAAATGGAACCTTTGGTGGTCTGGTATTTTTTAGGGACGGAAATTCCGTAGCCATCGTCCCAGACGAATATGGCCAGCGGTACCTGGAGCACACCGGCCGCATTGATGGTTTCCCAGAAGTGGCCTTCGGAAGTGGAAGCATCGCCGATGGTGCAGAAGCAGACCTCATTCCCGTTGCGGGAAAGGTGCGTCAGGTCCTGCAGTTCCCGCACCTGCCGGAAGCTTTTGGAAGCCAGCGCCAGTCCGAGAGCGCGGGGCATCTGGCCGGCTGTGGGCGCCATGTCGGCGGAGATATTCTTCCGGTTCACGAGGTCGAGCCATTCACCCTGCTCATCCACAAAAGGGGTATTGATATGCGAGCTCATGTTGCGGCCCGCCGAAAAGGGGTCATGGTTAATGTCGGGGTCGCCGTAGAGCTGGGCGAAGAACTGGTCCACCGTGGCCTGTCCGGAAGCGAACGCAAAGGTCTGGTCGCGGTAGTAACCTGCCCGGAAATCGCCCGGCTGGAAAAATTTGGCCATAGCCACCTGGGCCACTTCCTTGCCGTCGCCGAAAATGCCGAATTTGGCTTTTCCCGTCAGCACTTCCTTGCGGCCGACGAGGCTGGCTTCCCGGCTGATGCATACCCAGCGGTAGTCCTGCAGCACTTCCCGGCGGAAGTTCTCGAAGGAAAGTTCCTGGAGGGAGGGCTGCGGAGCCTCAAACGTATTATCCATGCGGCAAAAATAGGCGGAAAGGTCCTTCGCCCACCCTACCGTTAAAAAAAGCTAAATTGTCGGAGGGCTTGGCATTTACTGGCGGATTGATGTATTTTTGAACAAACCGCACCTATGCGCAAAATTTTCTTCCTCTTCGTTCTCCTGGCCGCCTTTGGCGCCGTCCAGGCACAGACTACCAGCACCGCTGCTGCCGTTCTTAGCGTTAAAGCCACCGAACACGATTTCGGCAAGATCCCCCAGGGCAAGCCGGTGTACACGTATTTTGAAATCACCAACAACGGCACCGAGCCCCTGAAGCTGGACGCCGTCCAGGCGAGCTGCGGCTGTACCACGCCGGAATGGAGCCAGGAGCCCATCGCACCGGGCGCCACCACCAAGATCAAAGTGGGGTACAACGCTGCTGCAGAGGGTAATTTTGAAAAGCAGATCACCATCCGCTATAAAGGTTCAGAGACTCTGGTGGTCAAGATCAAAGGCACGGTATGGAAAGCCCCGGAAGGATCGGCTCCTTCCAATGGCCCCGTATCCCTGCTCAAAACCATAAAACCCCAACTGTAAATCCCCATATTCAATACTGTCATGAAAAAAATCCTATTGATTGCCGCCGCCTTTATCAGCTTTGCTGCCGGTGCGCAGGAAAAGAAAGCCGACGACCTGATCCAGGTAAAGACCGAAGTGTATAATTTCGGAAAGATCAAGCAAGGCGTTCCCGTAACGTATTATTTCGAGATCACCAACGTCAGCAACAAGCCGGTGGTTATTGAAAATACCTGGGCCGGTTGCGGTTGTACCACCCCCGGTAAGATCGAACAGCCCATTGCCCCGAAAGCCACTACCCGGATGAAGGTGGATTACAACGCTGCGGCGGCTGCGCCCTTTGAAAAGGACGTATTCGTAAAAGTGGCCGGCGTAAACGAGCCCAAGGTTCTGAAGATCAAGGGTGAAGTACTGGACGCGGCTGCCTACGAGGCATACGTGAAGTCCGATGAATACAAGAAAGCACAGGCGGCGCGCGCAGCGAAAAAAGCAGCGGCTCCCCGGAAGAAATAAGCCTGCCTCCCTCTAAAGCGAAAAGTC
>DATAGL010000987.1:0-3850 GCA_036263755.1 Chitinophagaceae bacterium
CAAATTGCTTCATGGTCACTATTAGCTTTGGTTGGCGAACAAAATAGGCATTTTTTTGAACGAAGCAGCATAATCGTTACCCATTCCCCCTAGTTTTGGGCATGACGCTCCGGGAACATATTTCACTAAAAAATTATAACACCTTTGGCATCGGGGCCACAGCCCGTTACTTCGCTGCTTTCGACTCCGTGGAAACGCTGCAAGCCCTGCTGGCAGAGGATAAGGTACGTTCGGCCGGGCGCCTGCTCTTCCTGGGCGGAGGGTCGAATATCCTGCTGACCGGCGATGTGGACGGGGCGGTGCTCCGCAACGAGATACTGGGCATTTCGGTAACCGGGGAGGATGAAGAATATGTGTACCTCCGGTCCGGCGCAGGCGAGAACTGGCACCGGCTGGTGCTCCACAGCCTGGAGCAGGATTATGCCGGCCTGGAGAACCTGTCCCTCATTCCCGGGAGCGTGGGCGCTTCCCCGATGCAAAACATCGGGGCGTACGGCGTGGAGATCAAGGACGTGTTCCATGAACTGGAAGCTTGGCACATCGGCGACCGCGCCCTGCGGGTATTTTCGGCGGAGGAATGCCGGTTCGGCTACCGGGAAAGCATATTCAAGGGAGCCTTGAAAGGGCAGTATGTTATAACCGCTGTCACCTTCCGCCTGCGCAAGCAGCCGGTGTTTCATACCGAGTACGGGGCCATCCGCCAGGAGCTGGAATCCATGGGCGTAACAGAGCTCTCCATCCAGGCGATCTCCCGGGCCGTGATCAATATCCGCACGTCCAAGCTGCCCGATCCGGCCGTCATCGGCAATGCCGGTTCTTTCTTCAAAAACCCATCGGTACCGGCGGAGCAGTTCGAAGCGCTTAAAGAAATGCATCCGGGGATTGTAGGCTTTCCCAATCCCGACGGCACCGTGAAGCTGGCCGCCGGCTGGCTGATCGAGCAGTGCGGCTGGAAGGGCGTCCGCCGCGGCGACGCCGGCTGCCATGCAAAGCAGGCACTGGTCCTGGTCAATTACGGCGGGGCCACCGGGAAACAAATCTATGACCTCAGCACGGAGATCATGGAAAGCGTAAGGGTAAAGTTCGGTGTGGCGCTGGAGCGGGAAGTGAACCTGGTTTGAAGTACGATGTACGGTTTACGATGTACGATGGACGGGTACTGGTGCCGTAAGATGAACTTTGCCGGTGACCGGCAGGAGATAAAACCTGAAGGGTTTTCTTCCTGCCTGTATGCTTCCGGAAATATTCATTACCTCGAGTGTGCGTAAATTTCCTGAGCAGGTGCGGGTGCTTTGATCCCTGCTGTTTTATCCCGGCCCGAAGGCTCCGGAAATGATATGATGATTAATTGTATTTCCAACTGTAACGGACTCAGCCTAAATTAGCAGCTTCCATTCCACTACTCCTCTGCAGAAGACCGTACCTCACTGATGTCCTCCAAAAGAGAACCTTCTGCTTATGCGTAATATGTTACTCCTGCTGGTGCTGGGCGTCACAATGCAGGCTTCGGCCCAATTTCCGGACACCGCTTTTTTTCAGATGGGACTTCGCAAATGGATTGCCCCGGGTTTACCGGTCCAATACCAGATGGATTCCTGGTATTTCGGCCCTGCTCCCGGTCCGGTAAAAATCTACTTCGTAAAAGAGTCCTTCCTCAAACTTACTTCGGCTAGTCCGGCGATTGCTGTACAAAACGGGGATACCCTGTTTTGGAACCTGACATTGGACCGTAACAATTCCAGTATTAATATCCAGCTGGAATTCGAACTGGATCCCATGGTTCCTTATGGATCGGTGATTTCGGTCAGCGGCGGAATGAAGTCGGGCGGGCGAAGGGCCACGTACGATCTGAAGGACTCTATCCGTTATGAAATGACCAACAATAACCCGGGCAACTGGAATCCGGGCCATGACCTGCCCTCGGGCATTCAATGGCTGAAAGGCGCTGAGGGAGAAGAAGTGGTTTCCCAACTCTCGGTTTTGGATAAAATGTCCAATGGTGATGTTCTTTCGGCAGGTATACGGACCGTGAACGATAATGATATCCTGTATGTGCGCAGAATTACACCCGAAGGACGGACTGTTTGGGAAAAGCTGTATACGTCCCTTCCGGTAGAAAAAGTTTCTGCAATAAAGGTGTTGCCCACAGGGGCTTTTGCCATTGCTGCCAAGCAACATATGGGAATGGGAGAAACCGGTCCGGTCCGCATGCTCTTTTTTGATGCCGAAGGGATGTTGCTCATGGCACAAACACCTACTGCAGATAGCATGAATATGGCAGTCCAGCAATTCCCATCAGCTATTGCAGCGGGGCCAGACAACAGCTTTTACCTGGTAGGTACCCGGTCGGTAAATAGCTCAGGCTCGGAAGAAACCGCACCGCAATCGGGATGGATTTACAAGTATACGGAATCGGGCAACCCTGTCTGGCAAAACTTATTTGCACATAAGGGAGCGGATATTTCTTTCAAAGGCGTGGCTGTTGGGCCCGATGGTGGGGTTTACGTCGCGGGTACCTTGGACAAGTACAGGGATACAACCTTCGGCCGCTATGGATTGCTGTATAAACTGGACGCTGCTACAGGATCGCTGCAGGCGCGCAGGGATACCATTGGCGTTTCCTATTCTAATTCTGTGAACTGCATACTCCCGGTTGAAGGAGGATTCATCCTGGGAGGTGACACCTGGCCGGGTGACCATCGTCTGCCGGAAGAAGGCTGGATTCGCAAGGTGGATTACGAAGGCAACCTCATTTGGGACCGGACTTTCCGGCAATACAGTTCCCTGACCATCAACCGGCTAAAGAAGGATGAAAATGGTCGTATCGTTGCTTTGGGTCCTTATGAAGGTCTCAATGGCGGATTGGCGGTTTTTTTGCTGGATGCTCCCGGCAACCAGGTTTCCCTGAAAACCCTGAAGTTTCCGTCAAACAGTCTTTACGAGTCAGATATCGTAGCCACGGGTTCAGGCGATTATGTAGTGTCCGTGCAATTCAACGAAGAAATGATCCTAAACGGCAAGTCCGTTGATGGTTATTTGCAGGCACGGGAACATCCGGAACAACCTTATCAACTGGTGACAGCCCTTATCAAGCTGGGTCAGAACAACACCATCACAGGTTCCGTGTTCCTCGACGCCAACGGCAACGGCATGAAGGACCCGGGAGAAGCCTCCTTTAAAAACATACTGGTGGAAAGCCGCCGGGATACCTACCGTTCTTCCAGCACCGCTGTAGACGGAACGTTCCAAAACTATGTGCAGCAAGGCAATTACGTCACCCTGCCCCGGTTCGATTCCACGCTGTTCCGCCTGCACCCGGCCAGTGATACCACCTCCACCTTCACCGGCTGGGAAACCACTGATGAATTAACTTTCGCCCTGGTGCCGCACGCCCCGGTAACCGACCTGCGCGTGGAGGTTGTACCCATGACCCCGGCGCGTCCGGGCTTCGAAGCGGTGTACCAGGTTGTTTTTAAAAACGCAGGCACCACTCCGCAGATGAACGTTTCGCTGGTGCTTACGGGCGATTCCCTGCAAACCTTCCTTTCCAGCACCCGGAACGGCTACATGCAAAGCGGTGATACCACCCGCTGGAGTATCGGAAACCTGGAACCCATGGAAGTGCATTCCTTCCAGGTTATCTATACCAACGATGTGCCGCCTGCGCTGAACAACGGCGATACCCTCCGCCTCGGGGCGGAGATCCTCCCTGCTACAGGTGACCATACCCCGGCCGACAATCGTTTTGTCCTCCAGCAGGTCACGCAGGGCTCTTTTGATCCCAACGACAAATCGGAAAGCCACAACGGGGCCCTGACCCAGCAGGAACTCATGACGGGGGCTTACCTGA
>DATAGL010000988.1:0-1540 GCA_036263755.1 Chitinophagaceae bacterium
CCGGGCCATTTCCGGTGCCATTACGGCCATCATGACCGGCGTAGCGTATAAGACCTCCGCCGAAATGGCCAGCCACCTGGGTGCCTTCCCGCGCTACGAGGAAAACAAGGAGCATATGCTCCGCGTGATGCGCAATCACCGCCTGGCCGCTTACGATGCCGACACCTACGAAGGACTGAGCGTAAAGCCCCAGGGACTGAAAGCCCAGTTCTGCCCCGACTACATGCTGAAAGCCGCCTGCAAGGCCTGGGATGAAGCCGTGGAGCTGGGTGAGAAATACGGTTACCGCAACGCGCAGGCAACCGTGATCGCCCCCACCGGCACCATCGGCCTGGTGATGGATTGCGACACGACCGGCGTGGAGCCCGACTTTGCCCTGGTGAAGTTCAAGAAGCTCTCCGGCGGCGGTTATTTCAAGATCATCAACCAGTCGGTGCCCGCAGCCCTGAAGAACCTCGGCTACTCGGAAAAAGAAGTGGACGGCATCATCAAGTACGCCGTGGGTGCCGGAACCTTTGCCGGTGCACCGCACATCAACCACCAGACCTTAAGCGAAAAAGGATTCATCGCCGAAGAAATCAAGAAGCTGGATGCCGCCGTGGCTTCCGCCTTCGAGGTGGGCTTTGTATTCAACGTATACACGCTGGGCGAAGAGTGCCTGCAGCGCCTGGGCTTCAAGCCGGAACAGTACTTCAATTTCGAGTGGAGCCTGCTGGAAGCGCTGGGCTTCACCGACGAGCAGATCGAAGCCGCCAACGACTACGTTTGCGGTACCATGACGGTGGAAGGGGCGCCTTTCCTGAAGGACGAGCACCTGGCCGTATTCGACTGCGCCAACAAATGCGGGAAGAAAGGCGAGCGGTATATCCATGCACACGGTCACATCCGGATGATGGCCGCTGCCCAGCCCTTCATTTCCGGTGCCATCTCGAAGACCATTAACCTGCCCCACGAGGCCAACGTGGAGGAGATCGCCGATTCGTACCTGCTCAGCTGGCAGCTCGGCCTCAAGGCCTGCGCCCTGTACCGCGACGGATCGAAGCTGTCGCAGCCGCTCAGCAACAAATCGGACAAAAAGAAAAAGACCGAAGAAGTCACCGCCGTTGCAGAGGAAACGCCGGCCGCTGTGGATTCCTCCTTCGTGGATATGGGCAAACTGACCATCGAGGAGCTGCTGGACGAGGTCACCAAGCGCGTACAGGCTTCACCCGACACCAACCTCAAACGGCAGCTCGCCAAGATCGTGGAGCACCGCTACCTGCCGGCCAAACGCCGCGGCTTTACGCAGAAGGCGAAGATCAACGGACAGACGATCTTCCTGCGCACCGGCGAATACGCCGACGGAACGGTAGGGGAGATCTTTATCGATATGGCCAAGGAAGGCGCCACCATGCGCTCGATGCTGAACTGCTTCGCCATTGCCATTTCCATCGGCCTGCAGTATGGCGTGCCGCTGGAAGAATTCGTGGAGAAGTTCGTGTTCACCAAGTTTGACCCTGCCGGTTTCGTAGAGCACCCGAACATCAAGTCGAGCACTTCG
>DATAGL010000989.1:0-2292 GCA_036263755.1 Chitinophagaceae bacterium
TGGCGTGGTTGAAGTTCTGGCCCTGGATTTCAGCGGCCTGCGCCTGAGTCAGGTTTTTGATGCCCTGCTTCGGTTCCCAGTGGTATTTTACCAGTACGCCCACTCCTTCCTCGTTTACCCATTTGTAGGTATTCACTCCCGAACCCTGCATCTGCCGGTAATTTGCCGGAATGCCGTAGGGCGAGAACAAAAAGGTGATCATATGCATGGCTTCCGGGGTTCCGGAAATAAAATCAAAGATGCGCTCACCGTCCTGGCGGTTGGTGACCGGGTCGGGCTTGAAGGCATGCACCAGGTCGGGAAATTTAACGGCATCACGGATAAAGAACACTTTCAGGTTGTTCCCTACAAGGTCCCAGTTGCCGTCCTCCGTATAAAACTTTACCGCAAAACCCCGGGGATCCCGCAGGGTTTCGGGCGAGTGCCCCCCATGGATCACGGACGAAAAACGGACGAACACCGGCGTTTGCTTTCCTTTTTGCTGGAAAAGCTTGGCCCGGGTGTATTTGGCCACCGGTTCATTTCCTACGGTGCCGTAGGCTTCAAAGTAACCATGGGCGCCGGCGCCCCGCGCATGTACCACCCGTTCCGGAATCCGCTCCCGGTCGAAATGGGTGATCTTTTCGAGGAACTGGTAGTTCTCCAGGGTGGCCGGTCCCCGGTTGCCTACCGTACGCAGGTTCTGGTTGTCGTTTACCGGATGGCCCTGGCGGGTGGTGAGAATGGGTTGTCCTTCTTTGCCCTGCCCGTTGGTTCCATTGCTGCCCGGCTGGGTGCCGTTTCCGGCAGCGCCTTGGTTTTGCTGATCATTATTCATAAAGGTGAGTTTGTGCGGGTGATACCCTTCCGTTTGCAGCCGGGAAGGGACGGCTCCGGAATTGCGACAAAGTATGTGCCAGCCTGTCCGGTATTGGCGGCAGCCGCTCTTATCTTTATTCTATGGTACATCGATTTTATCTATGGATATTTCCCATTTTGCTGCTCCTTTTTGGGGTTCCGGGAGCCGCACAGTCCGACACGCTGCTGCTCCTGAAGCCCGACCGGGTATTTGATGGCGGGGAGATGCGGGAAGGCTGGCAGGTGCTCCTGCGCCATGACCGGATTGAAGCCGCCGGCCCCCGGCTGGCCATACCCGCGGGTGCACGGGTCATCGATCTGAAGGGTGCCACCCTTTTGCCCGGGCTGATCGAAGGACACAGCCATCTGCTGCTGCATCCCTACAACGAAACCAGCTGGAATGACCAGGTGCTGAAGGAAAGCCGCGCCGAAAGGACCGTCCGGGCAGCCCGGCATGCCGCCGCCACATTGCGGGCAGGGTTTACGACGGTCCGCGACCTGGGAACCGAAGGCGCAGGCTATGATGATGCAGGACTGAAGCAGGCCATTGAAAAGGGTGTTTTGCCCGGACCCCGTATGATCATCGCCACACGGGCCATAGTGGCTACCGGGACGTATGGACCGAAGGCTGACCATGCCGATGCAGACCTACCGCAGGGTGCAGCCGAAGTAGCCGGTACAGCAGACCTGGTACGGGAAATCCGGATACAAATGGGGAAAGGAGCTGACCTGATTAAAATCTATGGCGATTACCGTTGGGGACTGAATGGCACCTCCGCTCCCGCTTTTTCACTGGAAGAACTGAAAGTGGCGGTGCGCCTCGCAGCCGATGGCGGCCGACCGGTGGTAGTGCATGCTTCCACCGCGGAAGGCATACGCCGGGCGGCCCTGGCAGGGGTCAATACCATCGAACACGGTGATGGCGGTACGTCGGACGTTTTCCGCCTGATGAAAGCAAACCGGGTGGCGCTGTGCCCTACCCTCGCAGCCGGGGAATCCATAGCCCAATACAACGGCTGGAGAAAAGGTTCAGATCCTGAGCCCGAGCGGGTGCGCCGCAAAAAAGAGTCTTTCCGGCTGGCTTTGCAGGCGGGGGTTACCATCTGTGCCGGCGGCGATGCGGGCGTGTTTGCCCACGGCCGGAATGCCCTGGAACTGGAACTGATGACAGAATATGGTATGAAGCCCATGGATGTGCTCCGCTCAGCCACTTCGGTGAACGCGGATGTTTTCGGTTATGCCGACCGGATCGGTCGCATCCGGCCGGGCCTCTATGCAGACCTCGTAGCCGTAGATGGCGATCCGGGAAAAGACATAAAGGTGCTGCGGAATGTAAAGCTGGTGATCAAAGGAGGACAGGTAATCGTACCGTCCGGTCCGACACAGGACTAAAACAGATAAGTTCCCATAAAAGAAAAGCCATCCTGCTGATGGCTTTTCTTTTTACAAGGCTTT
>DATAGL010000990.1:0-4030 GCA_036263755.1 Chitinophagaceae bacterium
CTCCAGCAGCACGACTTCACGCTGATCCTCATGGACGTGCAGATGCCCGATATGAACGGCTTTGAAACCGCTACCCTTATTTACGAACGCGAACGGCTCCGGCATATTCCCATCATCTTCATCACGGCCCACAACCATGACGAGGAATACATGTTCCGCGGCTACCAGATGGGCGGTGTGGATTATATCTACAAGCCGATCAACTCCGAACTGCTGCGGGCCAAGGTGAGCGTGTTCGTGGAGCTGTACCGCAAAACGCACCAGCTCATCGCCCAGGAGCGCAAGCTGCTGACGGTGAACAAAAGCCTGGAGCGCGAGATCGAAGAACGCAAAATCACCGAGGAAAAGATCCGGCTGCTGAACCAGCAGCTGGTGGAAAACAACAACCACCTGAAGTCCATCAACGAAGAACTCGACCGCTTTGCCTATGTAGCATCGCACGACCTGCAGGAGCCGCTGCGCAAGATCCTCGTGTTCAGCGACAAGATCGGGATGAAGTTCCGCGACAACATCCCGCCGGAAATGGAGCTGTACCTGCAGAAGATCGCCAAGGCCTCCGAGCGGATGCAGACCCTGATCCACGACCTGCTCAAGTTCTCGCGCCATACCAGCAGCGAAGGCGACTTCGGGGCCGTGGACCTGCGCGAGCTGCTCGACGGTGTGCTTTCCGACATGGAGGTGGAGATCGAGAATAAAAAAGCCGTGATCCAGGTGGACGGCTTGCCGGTGATCTGGGCCATCTCCAGCCAGATCCGCCAGCTCTTCCAGAACCTCCTGTCCAATTCGCTCAAGTTTTGCCGGGAAAACAGTACGCCGGTCATCCACATCTTTGCGGAGCTGCACCCGGGCAATATTTCAGGCGGCGAAAGCACCGCGCATTACCGCATCTATTTCCGCGATAACGGGATCGGCTTCGACCAGAAATACGCCGATGATATTTTCATGGTGTTCAAGCGCCTGCACAGCTACCACGAGTTTGAAGGCACCGGGGTGGGGCTTTCCATCTGTAAAAAGATCGTGGAGCGGCACCGCGGATTCATCGAGGCGGTCAGCAAGCCCGGCGAAGGCTCCACCTTTGTCATCAGCCTGCCCGAACACCGCGGCCGGCTGGCCGGGATCGGGATGCGCAGCCTGTTCCCGCCGATGCGGCCGGAAGAAAAGACCGAAGCCTGAGTCCGCTCAATGGATATTAACGGAACCCCGGAGCCCCCGGGGTTTTCTTTTTTCTTTTGGAGAATGCTTGCGGATACCGGCATCCGCTGCAGGAATGATTCCTGAATTATCGTAAATTCGCACCGCATTTACCATTTTAAATTAAATAATCATGAGTACAGTAAAAGTTGCCATCAATGGTTTTGGTAGAATCGGACGACTGGTTTACCGCCAGATATATAAAATGGAAGGGATCGATGTGGTTGCGATCAATGACCTGACCAGTCCCAAAGTGCTGGCTCACCTGCTGAAATACGATACGGCCCAGGGTCGTTTCGATGCCCAGGTAACGGCTTCCGAAAACTCCATCACCGTAAATGGCGACGAGGTGAAGATTTACGCCCAGAAGAATCCCGCCGAAATTCCCTGGGGTGCTCATGAAGTGGACGTCGTGCTGGAATGCACCGGCTTCTTTACCGACAAGGCAAAAGCCGAAGGCCACCTGCAGGCCGGCGCCAAAAAGGTAGTGATCTCCGCACCGGCTACCGGCGACCTGAAGACCATTGTGTTCAATGTGAACCACGAGATCCTCGACGGAACGGAAACCGTGATCTCCTGCGCTTCCTGCACCACCAACTGCCTGGCGCCTATGGCCAAAGTGCTGGATGAGCAATATGGCATCATCAACGGCCTGATGACCACGGTGCACGCCTATACCAACGACCAGAATACCCAGGATGCCCCGCACCCGAAAGGCGACCTGCGCCGCGCCCGCGCTGCCGCCCAGAACATCGTTCCCAACAGCACCGGTGCCGCCAAGGCCATCGGCCTCGTACTGCCGGGCCTGAAAGGAAAACTGGACGGTACCGCCCAGCGCGTGCCCACCCTCACCGGCTCCCTGACCGAACTGACGGTGATTGTCGGCAAAAAAGTAACGGTGGATGAAGTCAACGCCGCCATGAAAGCCGCCGCCAATGAAAGCTACGGCTATACCGAAGACGAGATCGTTTCCGGCGACGTCATCGGCATGCACTTCGGCTCCCTGTTCGACGCCACCCAAACGAAGGTGCAGGTGGTGGGCGATACCCAGCTGGTACGTACCGTAAGCTGGTACGACAACGAAATGAGCTATGTGTCGCAGCTCGTGCGCACGGTTCATTACTTTGCCAAACTGATCAAGAAATAAGCACAGGATACTGAAAGCCGGACACCCTCCGGCTTTTTTCATTGGAAGCCGATTTACAAAACCGCGAAACCTTTGTTATGAGCAAACTTCAGGACTATAATTTCCGGGACAGGAAAGCGCTGATCCGCGTTGATTTTAACGTGCCCCTTGACGACCAGTTCCGGATCACCGACGATACCCGCATGCGGGCAGCCGTGCCCACCATCCGGAAGATCCTGGCCGACGGCGGCAGCGTCATTCTGATGTCGCACCTGGGCCGGCCGAAGGAAGGTCCCACCAATAAGTATTCCCTACGGCACCTGGTGCCCCACCTGCAGGAACTGCTGGGCCTGCCCGTGCAGTTTGCCAATGACTGCATCGGGGAGGAAGCCGTTCAAAAAGCGGGTGCGCTCCGCGGCGGCGAGGTGCTGCTGCTGGAAAACCTGCGCTTTTATAAAGAAGAAGAAAAAGGGGCCGAAGATTTTGCAGGCAAGCTTGCCCGCCTCGGTGATGTATATGTGAATGATGCCTTCGGCACCGCGCACCGCGCCCATGCCTCCACGGCGGTCATTGCGCACCATTTCCAGCCGGAAAACCGCCTGTTCGGTCTCCTGATGGACGGAGAGGTGAGCAGCGCAGAAAAAGTGCTCCACAGCGCCGAGCGCCCCTTTACGGCCATTATCGGCGGGGCCAAGGTCTCCGACAAGATCCTGATCCTGGAAAACCTGCTGGACCGGGCCACGGACATTATCATTGGCGGCGGCATGGCGTATACGTTCTTCAAGGCGGCCGGCGGAAATATCGGAAACTCCTTATGCGAGGCCGAGCGCCTGGATACCGCCCGCCAGCTGATGGAAAAGGCCGAAGCCAAAGGCGTGTGCATCCACCTGCCTTCTGATTCCATCATTGCCGATAAGTTCGCTGCGGATGCCAACATTTCCTCCTCGCTCAGCAACAACATACCGGACGGCTGGATGGGCCTGGATATCGGCGCACTGGCCTGCGACATGTTCTCCAAAGTGATCCGCGCCTCCCGCACCATTCTCTGGAACGGCCCGATGGGGGTGTTTGAAATGGATAAGTTCCAGCACGGAACAAAGACCGTCGCCATCGCCATTGCAGAAGCCACGGAGGCCGGCGCATTCTCGCTGGTGGGCGGAGGCGACAGCGTGGCAGCCGTGAACAAGTTTGGCTTTACCGATAAAGTAAGCTATGTATCCACCGGCGGTGGCGCCATGCTGGAATATTTTGAAGGGAAGGAACTTCCCGGTATAGCGGCGATCAAGCAGTGAAACCAACATGAAAACGATAGAAAGGCCCCGTTGCGCAAGCACGGGGCTTTTTCGTTCGGCCTGGCGGACACCTGACAAAATGCACCGGGCACAGATATTGTAACAGGGAAGAGGCAGGCCGGCCGGATGAGATTCACCCGTGTCCCTGCACGTTATAAAGAATAATTTCTAATTTCAACAAAAAGCAAAAAATGAAAGGACGTTCGCTCACTACAATTGTCATACTCGGTATCCTGGCGCTCTTTGTCTTCTGGGGCTGCGGTAGCTACAACAGCATGGTGAAGGAGGATGAGAACGTAAAGCAGGCCTGGGGTAATGTGCAGAGTGCTTACCAGCGCCGCGCCGACCTCATTCCGAACCTGGTGAATACCGTTAAGGGAGAAGCCAATTTTGAGCGGGGCACGCTGACAGATGTCATCAA
>DATAGL010000991.1:0-2923 GCA_036263755.1 Chitinophagaceae bacterium
ATCCAGCAATCCCAAGGGGTTAAGCCATAATATTGTAACCTCTTTTGCTGAAGACGCACTGGGCAACCTGTGGGTGGGAACCGACGGTGGCGGTCTGAACTATTACGATAAAAAAACAGGGCAATTCCGCCATTACAAGCACCAGCCGGGACAAAAAAACAGCATCAGCAACAATTCGGTGCTGTCGGTGATCCTGGATCAGTCGGGCAAAGTATGGATAGGCACTTATGGCGGTGGAATCCAGCAGCTGGACCCGGCTACCGGTACCTTTTCCACCTACAGGAAGGGCGAACGCAATACCGATCTTTCCAGTGACATTGTGTTCCAGTTGCTGGAGGACAGGAACGGGAATATCTGGATAGGGACCGATGGCGGCGGCGTAAACGTGCTGGACCGAAAGACCGGCCTGGTGACCCGCTACCTTACAGACCTTAAAGACAGCACCACCCTCAGCAACAACGACATCCGTTACCTGTATAGGGACCGCGCCGGCCAGATCTGGATCGGAACCTATGCGGCCGGCCTGAATCTTTTCCTGCCCGAAACCAACACCTTCCGTCATTTCACGGCAGAGAACAGCGGCCTCGGAAATAACGCCGTCTTCTCTATTGCGGAAGACCGGTCGGGTAACCTGTGGGTGGGAACACTGAGCGGTGGATTAAACGTATTGAACAAGGCAACCGGAACTTTTACCGTATACCGGGAAGGTGACGGCCTGGCCAACAATATGGTGAATTACATCAGCGAGGACGATGCCGGATTTATCTGGGCCAGCACGAATAAAGGCCTGAGCCGTTTCAACCCGCGTACGAAGACATTCAAGAATTACAATATCTATAACGGGCTGCAGGGGTATGAATTTTTTCATGGCTCCGGATTAAAAACCAGGGATGGTTCCATCTATTTCGGAGGCATCAACGGGTTCAATGTGTTTGACCCGAAGCATACGCTCGACAACAAGACGATTCCTATACTTGTATTCACCGGTTTCCAGCTATTCAACAAGCCGGTGGCACCGGGTGCAAAGGATTCACCGCTGCAGGAACACATTACCGAGGCCAGGGAAATACGGATGCACTATGGCCAGTCGGTCTTTACTATTGAATACGCCGCCCTGAACTTCACCATGCCGGAAAACAACCAGTATGCTTACATCCTGGAAAATTTCGATCACCAATGGAACTTTGTGGGCGGACAACGGAAAGCCACCTATACGAACCTGGATCCGGGGGAATATATTTTCCGGGTAAAAGCGAGCAATAACGACGGCGTCTGGAATGAAAAAGGCATCGCCATCCGCATTGTCATAATTCCTCCCTACTGGGGCACCTGGTGGTTCCGCATCACGGCCGCCATGGTGATCATTACCCTGGCTTATGCCCTGTACCGGATCCGGATGGGTGAACTGCAAAAACAGCAACGCGTATTGGAACAAACCGTGGTGGAACGGACGGAAAGCCTGGAGCGAAAAACGAAAGAAGCCGAAGAGGCCAACCGCGCCAAATCCGTGTTCCTGGCCACCATGAGCCACGAGATCCGAACACCCATGAACGGGGTCATCGGCACGGCCTCCCTCCTTTCGGAAACGCAGCTTTCCCCTGAACAAAGGCGGTATACCGACATGATCCGGACCAGCGGCGAAAACCTGCTGACCGTGATCAATGATATTCTGGATTTCTCCAAGATCGAATCCGGCAAGATGGAACTGGAGATGAAACCTTTCGACCTGCGGACCTGCATCGAGGAAGTGCTGGATGTTTTTGCCGGCAAGGCCGCCCATTCAGGACTGGACCTCATCTACCTGATGGACCGCAAAGTGCCGCCGGTGATTTTCGGCGACAGCGTACGGCTGCGGCAGGTACTGCTGAACCTCGTAGGCAATGCCCTGAAGTTTACGCATAAAGGAGAAGTGTTCGTGAAGGTGGATGTCCTTACCCATTCCAACAGCCGGTATGAACTGGTATTTGAAGTGCGGGATACCGGTATCGGAATTCCCTTGGATAAACTCAGCCGGCTTTTCCAGGCATTCACTCAGGTAGATTCCTCTACCACACGCAAATATGGCGGTACCGGTCTGGGGCTGGCCATTTCGCGACGGCTGGTAGAACTGATGAACGGAAGTATTGAAGTGGAAAGCGCCATTGACCAGGGCACGGTATTCCGGTTTACAGTACTGACAGAAGCGGCGCAGGAAGTTGGGGAACGACCTCTGCCTCCTGCCCTGGATACTCTGGCCGGCAAAAAGATCCTGATCGTTGATGATAACGAAACGAACCGCATCATCCTCAAAGGCCAGCTGGAGCTCTGGCAGTTCCGCCCCGTAGTAGCATCTTCGGGCGCTGAGACCCTGCAGTTGCTGGAAAGCCAGCCCGTGGATATGGTGATCACCGATATGCAGATGCCGGAAATGGATGGAATGGACCTGGCCCGCTCCATCAGGGAAAAACACCCGAATCTGCCGCTGGTCATGCTTTCTTCTGTTGGCGATGACCGGCTGCAGGCAAGTGCCGGCCTCTTCTCTGCGGTTCTGACCAAACCGGTAAAGCAACAGGACCTGGCCAGGGCGATTTCTGCCGGATTCCAGATGCAACCGGAGCCAGCAGCAAAAGAAGAGCCCAAAAAACTGCTGCACACCGATTTTGCCCGGCAGCACCCGATGAGAATCCTCATTGCCGAAGACAACCCGGTAAACCAGACACTGGCCACTATGGTACTGAAGAAACTGGGTTATAAGCCGGACCTTGCGGAAGACGGAGCCAAAGCGGTAAAGGCATTGCAAAACAGCCGCTATGACCTGGTGCTGATGGATGTGCAGATGCCGGAGATGGATGGCCTGGAAGCCACCCGGGCGATCCGCCAGACTTTGCATTATCAGCCCGTGATTATCGCTACGACCGCCAATGCCATGCAGGAAGACCGTGAG
>DATAGL010000992.1:0-3966 GCA_036263755.1 Chitinophagaceae bacterium
TAATGCAGAAGAACGCAGTATTTTTAAAGAGCGTGAATGTCCCTCTGTAAAACAGCTCTCCATACAAAAAACTATCTTACAGGATATATTAGGCATCGAAAGCGCTTTTGTTTTTTTGGTACAAAACAAAAGTTTGTCGGAAACGGACGTCGTAACCTGGAAGGAGGTATTTCAATCCTTAGATTACAGCTCTTGTCCTCATTATATTCGAAATTGGATACACCGCTTATAGCTATCGACATATTACCTCAATGAATTATCAAATTGATATTCGGATTCAAGAGATTCTAACATTTGCTTTGAATCTTATGGAACGTTACTGGTCATATCTTTACGAATAGACTAATCCACCAGAAACTCCCGAACCACACGTTCCTCCAGTTTCATATACTCGCAGAACTCTTTTACCGACACCAGGTCATACTGCCCCTTCTGGTGCAGCTTGCGGATCTGGCTGAGAATGTGGGCCGCTTTGCGGCGCTTGCGCCCGGTGATGTTTTCTACATCCCGGGTATAGATATAAAAGCGGGGTGGAATCTTCGGCATACAAAGGCGGTTTGGGTATCGCAGAAGAAAGGTTTGACAGAATAAAAGGAGGGTACGGATCTTTCCTGGTTGATCATAGCGCATATCTTTTGACAAGGCCTTCCGCCTGGTGGGGGTCATATCCGGTACAACTTCCGGTATTCTTCCTCATCCACGTACTCCAGCAGCTCGCCCGGCTGGCATTCCAGTACCCGGCAGATATCTTCCAGCGTGGAGAAGCGGATGGCCTTGGCCCGGCCCGATTTGAGGATGCTAAGGTTGGGCAGGGAGATGTCCACCCGGGCACTCAGCTCGGTCAGGCTCATCTTGCGGCGGGCCAGCATTACGTCGAGGTTTACGACTATGGGCATGTCAGATGGTTAAGTCCTGCTCTCTTTGCATAATATTTCCTTTCCGGAAGGCCCGGGCCAGAAGCAGAATGGCACAGCCGGCGGCCAGCCATTCAAAGCTGAAAGGTGATGCCCATTCAGCTTTCAGCCGGATGGGCGAGCGGAAGGCCGGGTTGGAAGAAGCAAAGCTGACACGGATGATATACTGCTGCACCAGTGCCAAGATACCATATACACCCTGGAGCCCTATGATACCCCAGCCGATCCGGGCCAGCCGCTGCGGGTTGCGTTGATGGAAGGGCTCCCCGTAATCTATGGAGCGCAGCACCCGGTACACCTGGCGGCAGCCAAAAGCGATAAGTGCCAGCAGCAGGAACCGGGGCAGGAGGAACAGGGCCCGTTCGCCGGCACCTTCCGGCTGCAGGTACAGGATCATCTCTGTGAGGCGGCCGCCGGAGATGACCGGGGCTTCTTCCGGATGCAGCACGTTGAATTCTGTATAAATCGTATCGGCCGACAGGAGCACCGCGTCCGGGGATGGTTGACGGAGCGTTGTGGTCTGGTAGGGATCGTTGCGGTACACCTCTGCGGTCTCCACGGAGTACGTGTTGCCGGTACGGTAGCGCAAACGCAGGCTGGTATCAGGAAGATCGTTGGAGAGCCGGGCCTGCACAGGGATGCCCCGCTGGTATTCCGTCAGCCCGAAGATCCCGGAGCCGGTACGGATATAAGGCGGAAGATTGAAGAGGATCATGCCCATCAGCAGGAGGCTGCCGAACAACGCAGCGGTACCGGTAATCAGCAGCACCGTGCGGGCAACCGGGTAAAACCCGGAATTGAATTTGCGTGCCATAAGCGGTTGATTTTTGATAAATGTAAATACAGATTTATTGAAAAGCAATAATTAATATACTTTTTGGATTAAGAGGTTAGCGTATTAGATGAAAATCACGCAGTTAAGCCGGAAAAAAATTTGGAAAAGGAAAGCGGAACCGGAGTCCCGCTTTTCCGAAGAAGCCTATGGCGTGGTCCGCCGCCGGAGCAGCGCACGCACGTTGCGCACCATAGGTCCCGCGATCAGCGCCGCCAGGCGCAGCAGCCGGGAGGATACCTTCCATTTGCGCGACCAGTACCGTACTTCATGGGGCTGGCCGGTATGAATGCGGCGGTCGTCCGCCGGATTTCTTTTGGATAAGTTATCGGACATACAAAGGGTTTGATAGTTGAAGAAAAGAGCGAACGGTTCCGGGGAGCCTGGGGAAGAAAAGGTCCTGCGGCCGCAGGACCTTTCTTACATACTCAGTTCCGCAGCAGCTTCTTGAGCAGGTAGGATACCAGGTAGCTCACCGCGGCGCCGATCGCGCCCAGCACCACCGTGCGGAGGATATCCGTACCTGTCAGGCTGGTCAGCAGGATCAGGAGGGTACCGCCCGTGGTACCGGCCCGGAGGGAGGAATGATTGCTCATGAATTGGGTTTAAAACAGGGGTTAATGAATGGAAAAAAAGAACAGGGACAGGATCCGGCACCGTGCGGGGAAGCGGGCGGCTGGAGGCTGCGGTCGTGCCGGCAGCGGTCCCGGTGAGGGAAGGAGCCCGTGCCCGGCAGGGCCGGCCCGGCCCCTGTACACAAAAGCTTCCTTCAGGAGGGTGTTACGACACCGTCAGCGACCCGGTGTACACGCTGGTCGCAGCATCGGTGCCGTTCTCCGACAGGAAGGAAAGCCAGGTATGCAGTTCCATGCCCCGGAAGAAATGCACCCGCAGGGAACCGGAACCCGCACTGCGGGGCGGCCCGTCCACGGTGTACATGGTCTGCATCCGCTGCGGGCAGTGCACGACCAGGATGGACCGGTCGCCCGCCTTGGCGGTGCCCACACCGGTATTGTCTTCCCAGGTGAACTGCACGGTCGCATCCGGCCCGGCCGTCGCCGTGGCGTTGTAGGCGTCCGTCAGGTTGCTGCCCCGCGATACCAGCACCGAGGGATAGTGCAGCCGCAGGTTGGGGTAGGTACCGGCAACGGCGTGCTTCAGCGTATAGGCCAGTGCGTGGTTCGGCCCCGTCATCTTTTGCGAAAAGTTGTTGAACGAAACCTGCAGCAGGGGGTTCATCGTGCGCAGGAAGCTTTGTACCAGGGCGAACTTGGCCCGCTGGACTTCCTGGGCGGGAGTGACACCCCCTTTGCGCCGGCGGCCTTTACTGCGGATGAATTCCACACCCCGCCAGTTACCTCCGACTACGGTTCCCACTTTTCCCTGGAAACCGCCCAGTATACCTTCATAGGTTCTTGCCATAAGATTGTTTTTAAAAATGATTGAATGGGTTTGTCTGACCGGGCTGCCCGCCGGCGGTAACTAGTATGGGATCCGGCAGCCTTGCCGGAAACAAACCTACGGCGCCGTACAAGCGAAAAAAAGAGGCGCTGCACGAAACGCACATCATTGACCAATGATGACCAAATATGACCAACTATGAACCCTTTTGCACCGGCACATCTGCCTCCTGCACTTTGCGCGGGCTTGCTGCACGGGCAGAACAGGAAGCATCCGGCTTCGGCTTTTCTTCCGGTGTGATGAAAGACGGAGCCGGGTTGGAGCCGGGTCATATTCGGCTACGGGGCGAACCAGACCCGAATATGACCCGACCCAAACCCTAAGGAGGTACGAACAAAGAGCGAACAACTCCCGAACCAACACCGAACAATACCGAACAATTACCGAACAACCCCGAACAGTTACCGAACAAACACCGAACAACACGCGAACAAACTCCGGACAGGGATCGGACAATGACCGGATAAAAGCTGCTGGGGATACCGCGTCATTTTCGAGGTTGAGGAGCAGGAGTTCATTTCCATCCGGGTAAGCCTGGAAGGCTCGCCAAAACACAACAGGCTGTACGACGGAAAACCGATGCGGGCTGCAAATGGATCATTCCGGAAAGTTCGCAACGGAATAGCACCGAAGAATCATTCCGGGAGGTGGTGGACTTTCGAAATGCTTAATCTTTCAGAAGAGGAACGATCCGGGAATGCCATTCGTTCACAGGCAAAATGCCCCACCGGAATGAATACTTCCTCCGGCAGTCATCTG
>DATAGL010000993.1:0-4838 GCA_036263755.1 Chitinophagaceae bacterium
CTGATCCGTAACCGCTATGTGGACTCCGTCCAGATCGATTCCCTCCAGGATGATGCCCTCATGGGCATGATGGAGCACCTGGATCCCCACTCGGTGTACATACCCGCCACCAACGTCAGCGAAGCCAACGAGGACATCATCGGCAATTTCCAGGGCATCGGCGTGGAATTCAATATTTTCCAGGACACCGTGCATGTATTGTACGTGGTGCCGGGCGGCCCGTCCGATAAAGCCGGGCTGCAGATCGGCGACCGGATCCTGAAAGTGGATGATTCCTCCATTGTCAGCAAGACCCTGCCATCCGCCGATATCCGCAAGATGATCCGCGGCGAGGCCGGCTCCCAGGTAAAGCTGACCGTACTGCGCGGGGCCACCACGCAGTTTTATTATGTGACGCGGGGCACCATCCCCCTCCCCTCCATGGACGCGGCCTATATGCTGAACCCGACCACCGCCTATATCAAGCTCAATAAATTTTCGGAAACCACCTACCGGGAATTCATGGATGCGATGAAGCGTCTCCAGGCCGGCGGCATGACCCAGCTGGTGCTGGACCTGCGCGGCAACGGCGGCGGGCTGATGAGCCAGGCCACTTCCATTGCCGATGAATTCCTGGACGGCGACAAGCTCATCGTTTATACCGAGGGCACTAATATCCCCCGCCGCGAATACCGGGCCTCCAAGGAAGGCGTGTTTGAAAAGGGAAAGCTGACCGTGCTGGTGGATGGCCTGACTGCCTCCGCTTCGGAAGTGCTGGCCGGGGCCCTGCAGGACTGGGACCGGGCCACGATCGTCGGCCGGCGCACTTTCGGCAAGGGACTGGTGCAGGAGCAATATGTGCTCAGCGACGGTTCGGCCCTGCGGCTGACCGTAGCCCGTTATTATACGCCCGTGGGCCGGAGCATCCAGCGTCCCTATGATAAAGGCCACAAAGTGTATATGGACGAAATGTATGACCGCTTCCAGAGCGGGGAGCTGCTCTCCGCCGACTCGATCCATTATGATACGGCCAAGACATTTACCACGAAGGTCAATGGACGCAAAGTGTACGGCGGCGGAGGCATTGCCCCCGACGTGTTCGTTCCCATCGATACCAGTCTGTCCACCCACAGCGTGACCCGCCTGTACCTGGACGGACGGTTCAATAATTTCGTATACCAGTATTTTATCCGGAACAAAGGTTTTTTCCAGCAGTTCCGTACACCATCCGAATTTGCCGCCCGGTACCGCAATACCGAGGAAGCCTGGGAAGGACTGGTGGCCTTTGCCGCCCGCGACAGCATTAACCTGAGCAACCTGCCGCAGGAAGACAAAAACCAAATTCAGAACGCCATCAAGGCTTACCTGGCCCGCCTTCGCTGGCGCACCCAGGGCTATTATGAAGTAACCAATGCGTTTGACCCGCTGGTGCAGAAGGCATTGATGGTCATGCGGTGAGGAAACGGGAATTGGGTATTTGGAATTAGGAAATGGGAGGGCAGTGAAGAATCTGTCCGTTGAAAGCAAGGACTAATTTAAATAAAGAAATTGCCGCTGAAGCTCAGCGGCAATTTCTTTAAATGAACAAGAGTCACAAGTCTACTTCATCCATTAACTAATTCCAAATTCCTAACATCCAATTCCCAACATCTACCTCAGGGTTCCCGCCGGTTCATCAGTTCTTTCTTCTCCACGGCATAGGATCCGATGAGGCCGAGGCCGCCGCCGATGGCCAGGAGGGCCATATAGACCGGCTCGATTTCGCGGGGGTGCTCCGTATAGGCGTCGATGAAGTAAGCAATGAGGAGGCCCAGTCCGGCACCCAGGAAAAGGAGTCCGGCTTTCAGGCTGCGGTAGGGAGCCGGGCGGTTGTTGTATTCTTTCGGGTTCCAGCCTTTTTCCATCAGGGCCAGGTTTTCCCGGGTTTTCAGGTAGACAATGCCAAAGATCATGGCAAAACCAGCGATAAAGAGGGTGATGGGGACTAAAATTTGTGCGCCGTGCATAACTCAGGATTGATATTTTTTTAAAATTTGTTTGCTGTTTCAGGATCAGACTACCTCCTGTTTGGCGAGGTTACAGCCTTTTTCCCTTTTTTTCAGAACCGGTTCTGCACTATCTGACAACAGACGGCGACACCAGGTTACAGGGAAAACACAGCAAGGGTAAAAAAAGGAGCCGGGCCCGCTTTCCCGGACCTGCTGCCGTTTTCTTCCATATACTATAGGATCGTGCTTTGGGGCCTTTAGCCTAATCCAGGGTCCGCCGGCAGATTGTCCACCAGCGGGGAAGAACTATAATAATAGGGGCCCCGTTGTTCCGTTGGAAATTTCTGCATTTCTTGCCAAAGATTGTAACCTCAGCGAAAAGCACGTAGTCAAAGATTCCAGATGCACACCGGGCAAACAGATAATGAATTGATCCAGCAGGTATTGCAGGGCCATACTGCTGCCTTTGCGGTGCTCGTGGAACGATATCAGGCCTTTGTATTCACCCTCGTGCTTCGGTATGTAAAAAGCCGGGAAGATGCCGAGGAAGTGGCGCAGGATGCCTTTGTAAAGGCCTTCCGCTCGCTCTCCGATTTCCGGGGCGCCTCCAAATTCAGCACCTGGCTCTTCACCGTGGCCACCACCACCAGCCTGACCTTCCTGCGCAAGAAAAAGCTGGAAGTGCAGTCGCTGGACAATGAAAAGGTGTTTGCTGCCGCCGATACCATCGACTCCGGCGCGCGGGCCAATGAGATTGAAACCAAATCCAGGCACCAGATGGTACAACAGGCCATCGGCATGCTGGGTCCCGACGATTCCCGGATCCTGCTGCTTTTTTATAAAGGGGAGCAAACGCTGGAAGAGATCGCGCAAATCCTGGGAAAGGAGCCCAATGCCGTCAAAGTGCAGCTGCACAGGGCCCGGGGCCGGTTAAAAGAGAAAATGCAGACCCATTTCCCGGAAGAAGTCAGAAATTTATATAACGGTTAAAACATTTTGCCATGGATGCCATGCAACATATGGAAGAACAGCTCTGGGGCTATATCGACGGCACCCTGACGGAGGACGGGCACCGGACCGTGGAGGCCTTCATCCGTGAACAGGCGGAATGGAGGTCGAAATACGGCGAGCTGCTCGAAGTCCACCAACTGATGCAGGTGGCGGAGCTGGAGGCCCCTTCCCTGCGCTTCACCAAAAACGTGATGGAAGAAGTGACCCGCCTTTCCATTACCCCGGCTGCGCGGCAATACCTGAATGCCCATATCATCCGGGGCCTGGGCCTGTTCTTTGTTACCCTGATCACAGGTTTTTTCGTATACGCTTTTACCCTCGTGGAATGGACTTCCGGAACCGGCAAATCCGGTCTGGCAATAAACCTGGAAGAGGTGGATTACAGCCCGCTGTTCAGCAGCAACCTGCTGATGGCTTTCCTGATGGTCAACGTCATTGCCGGCCTGTTCCTGTTCGACCGCTACCTCAATGCCCGGAAGAACCGGCAGCTGGGCATCCGGGATTAGCAACAGCCCAAACATAGTAGCGCACCAGATGATGCGTACGAAAGGGGCCGGATGGCTCCTTTTTTATTGCGGCCAGCCGTGGCCCAGCAGGCAGGAGCTCCTTTATGCATTTTGCCGGAACAATGCATCCAACCGGGGCCGGCTGACTCCTTAACAGGTTTTCATCCGGTTTCTTTCTGATTATATTTGCGAACCAAAACGAATCAACTTGCTATGCGCACACTATTATTTGTGAGCTGTCTCCTGTTTTTATGCGGACACTCTGGCCTGTCCCAGGACAGTTCCCGCCTGGACCTCGGGCGGATAGAATTGTCCGCTTCCGCCCTGCAGGGTGTGACCATCCGGGGCGAATGGCTGGAACGCCTCCCCTTCACCCGGCTCTCCGAAGTAGTGGATGTTTATTTTGAAGGCACCCGCAGCAACCCTGCAAACACCGTTTATGTGATCGACGGGAACCAGGTGACTTCTCCCGACCTGTATCCGATCCAGGATATTGAAGCCATCACTTATGTACAGAACGCCCTCATCGTTGTCAACGGCGCCCACCAGTTCGGCCCGATGGTGGTGGTACGCACCCGCAACGGGAAGCGGCAGGGTAACGGCCTTCGTGCCTACGGACAGTCTGCCCTGCTGAACCGGAAAATCCGGGATCCGTTTGGCGGACATTCCCTGAAAACCAATAATGTGTATTACCACCGCTATGGTTTGAGCGGCCATACACAGGCCGGCCGCTGGTCGGCCAACGGGACGGCGGAATACCTGCGGGAAGCCCAGCCTGCCCCTGTTATAGCAGGCCTTGAAGCGTCGAAACCTGCCCGGTTCCACCGGGTCCGGCTGAACGCTGCGGCGGGTACCGGCTGGGCCAACGGAGGCCGGCTGCAGTTCGAGGTGCAATACCTGCCCCAGGCCTTCAATTATGAGTCGGTCACCAATATTACCTCTCCCCCGCTGCGGATCAGCCGCGACCAGCATTCGGACGAATCGTTGCTGCATGGGGCTGCGTCGCTCCACCTGCCGCTGACGGCCCGTTTGCAGAACCGGTTATCGGTGCATTACAACCGCTACCGGCTGAACCAGGAAGACCAGGACATCACCCAGGACCCGATGAACAATTACCAGTCCGATAAGGAGCGGCGGGGCCGGTACTCCTCCTTCCTGGCCCGCAATACCCTGACGTATACGGTCACTGCAGGGGAGTTGAGCCTGCAGCCTGCACTGGGTCTGTGGTTCCAATCGGCCCGCCTGAAGCTGAACGAAGAGGGCTCCTTCCAGTCTTCCGGGAACATCAATGAGGCCCGCTCGGAATACCTGGTGCGGCCGGAACAGTTTATGGCCACCCCCAGCTTTACCCTGC
>DATAGL010000994.1:0-2947 GCA_036263755.1 Chitinophagaceae bacterium
GAAGAATATAATGCGCTCGAACAACGGACCGGAAACCTTTTTGTCCTGTTTGCCATAAGGAAGGCCCCTGCACCTGCAGGGGTCTCCTTTTATCACAAATGAATCACAGATGGCGCTGATGGGGTGGCTGGTTGCTTTTGCAGCGGAGTGCATGCGGCGCTGATGACGCAGATATGGCAGGCTTTTATTTAAGACCCGTCTTTTACATCGTACACCGTACATCCCACATCGTACATCGAAAGCTCTCTGTCTTCTTCTCTCTAGAACCTTTGTGTTCCTTTGTGCCTTGGTGTCTTTGCGGTTCAAAACCGAATAAGGCAGCCTAAAAACTTAAAGGTCCCGCAAGCTGCGGGACCTTTCTCATGTGAATTTGTGTTACAATAAGGAGGGATCCAGGTATTTCCGGATCCGGGGTTTTTGTTACAGCGTGTATGCCTTCTGGTCGATGAGGTAGGCGGCGATGCGGCGGCGGGCTTCCTTGCTGTTGAAAGGCTGGGCCTTGGTAAAGCGCTTCAGTCCCATAAGGATCATCCGCTGCTCGTCGCCATCCGAAAAGGCATTGACGGCGTCTTTGCCGTATTTGTGGATGCGGTCGGCGGCGTCGTAGAGGTAGCAGGCGAGAATGTCCCGGTGCACCGATCCTTCGGCGGCCCCCATTTTCTGCACGCGCAGGAGCAGGCTTTCGGCCACGAAGGTTTCCAGGGCCATGTCGGCGATGTTCATCAGCACCTCCTGCTCTTTTTCCAGCTGCATCATCAGCTTCTGCACGGCCGCGCCGGCGGTCAGCAGCACGGTCTTCTTGAAGTTCTGCACCAGCTTCGTTTCCGCTTCGAAGGGCAGGCCTTCGCCTTCGCCGAAGTCGGGAATGCTCATCAGCTCCCCCTGCACTTTCATGGCGGCGCCCATCAGGTTCAGGCGTCCCTGCATGGCGCGCTTCAGGGTCATGTCTACGGTCAGCAGGCGGTTGATCTCGTTGGTGCCTTCGTAAATGCGGTTGATCCGGCTGTCGCGGTACGCCCGCGAAATATTGTACTCGGCCGAAAAGCCGTTGCCGCCATGGATCTGCACACCTTCATCCACGCAATAGTCCAGCACTTCCGACCCGTGTACTTTAAGGATAGCGCATTCGATGGCGTATTCTTCGGCGCCGGCCAGCAGGGCTTCCGAAAACGGCCGGCCGCTTTCCAGCAGTTCGTGCTCCTTGTCGGCTACGAGCTTGGCCGAGCGGTACAGGGCGCTTTCGCAGGCAAAGACGTTGATGGCCATTTCGGCCAGCTTGTGCTGGATGGCACCGAAGTTGGCGATGGGCTGCTTGAACTGCTCGCGCGTCATGGCATAGTCCACCGAGGTGGTCACGGCGCGCTTGGCCCCGCCGAGGGCGGCGGCGCAGAGCTTCAGGCGGCCGATGTTCAGGATGTTGAAGGCGATCTTGTGCCCTTTGCCCACTTCGCCCAGCACGTTTTCCACGGGTACCTTGCAGTCCTGGAAATACAGCTGCACGGTGGAGGAGCCCTTGATGCCCATCTTGTGTTCTTCGGGGCCCTGGGTAAATCCTTCATAGCCGCGCTCCACGATAAAGCCGGTGAACTGGCTGCCGTCCACCTTGGCAAATACGGTATACACATCGGCAAAGCCGCCGTTGGTGATCCATACCTTCTGCCCGTTGAGGAGGTAGTGCTTTCCGTCTTCGCTCAGGCGGGCCGTGGTTTTGGCGCCGAGGGCGTCGGAGCCGCTACCGGGCTCGGTAAGGCCGTAAGCGCCGGTCCATTCGCCGGTAATGAGTTTCGGGATGTATTTCGCTTTCTGCTCTTCGGTGCCGAAGTACAGGATCGGCAGGGTGCCGATGCCGGTATGGGCGGAAAAGGCTACCGAAAAAGAGTGGCCGGCGCCCAGGTATTCGGAGATGAGGGTGGAGGTGACAAAGTCTTTGCCCATGCCGCCGTATTCTTCGGGCGAGGCGGCCGCCATCAGTCCCTGCTCGCCGGCTTTCTGCACGAGGGAGCGCATCAGGCCCGGCTCCATGCTGTCGATGCGTTCCAGGATGGGCATCACTTCCGTATCCAGGAACTGCGTACACATGTCGCGTATCATTTTCTGCTCTTCGGAATAGTCTTCCGGGAAAAAGCTCTGGGCGGGATCGCTTTCCTTGATGAGCCATTCGCCGCCTTTGAGTCCGGTCAGGGTCGTTGCGGTATTCATTGTTGCTGGTTTAAATTGTCATATACTTTCTGCAGGACTTCCTTACAGAGATTGATGTGTTCGGGGGATACGCCTTCCAGGGCCTCGTTCAGGGTTTCCTCGGCCAGCTCCATCGTTTGCTCCTGCAGCTTCTGGGCCTGCTTGGTCAGGTACACGAGGTTGATGCGCCGGTCGCTTTCGGAGGGCACGCGCTTGACGAGGTTCAGCTTTTCGAGGTTGTCGATCAGCCGGGTGATGGAGGGCTTGTCGCGGAAGGTGGCGTTGCAGAGCTCCTGCTGGCTCTTGCCGTCTTCCTTCCACAGGTGGTACAATACGCTCCACTGCTCGATGGTCAGGTTGATGCCGGCACCATTGATCTTTTTCTGCAGCCGGCGGGCAATGGCCGTCGACGCTTTACCTGTGATGAAGCTGTACAGCTCCCCTTTCTTAAAATGGTTGTTTGGCATATAGTTGTTTGTGCAACTAATGTAAAATAGGCCTTTTCCCGGAATCCGCCAACTGGGGAGCGAAATTTTTGAACCGGGAAGCGGAATGGGGTTTAGGGAATCAAGAATGGGGTATTTGGAATCAGGAATGAGTTGATCCGTTGATTGGGTTGAAGGGTTGACAAGTGAAATCCGCTCTCCTCCGTGCTCCCGGGATCAACGGCTACACCCTATTCAACCATTCAACCCAACCAACGGATCAACTGCTACCCCATACCATATACCGGCTTACTTCGTGCTCGCTTCGGATCTACGGAGTGGAA
>DATAGL010000995.1:0-1641 GCA_036263755.1 Chitinophagaceae bacterium
AGCGTAATGGCCGAACGAAGGCCGGCAAAGGGACCATCGAGCTTCGCCTTGACACCGGTATTGCTTACTTCGGCGGTGATATAGCGCTTGTCGTTCACTTCAAACAGGCTTTCCATTTCTTCTTTCAGGTTCTGCCGTTCCTGCGGGCTCATGCTGCTCAGGTCGGCCGGTGCGTTGAAGTCGCCTTTCAGTTTGCCGTAATGACCGCCGAGGATGGTCAGGTCCAGGGAAACGCGGTTGCCGATGAGGAACTGCGTGCCGATATTGAACCCGCCGCCAAAGCCGGTAAACCGGGCGTCAATGGGAATATTATATTCGCGCAGGGTGGTGGAATAGTCGTAGGGGTAATCCACTTTGAATGAAGCATGGCGGCCATAGAGCCCGAAATAAAAGCCGCGGGCGCCGGGCTTCCTGCCCGTATAAAAGCGCAGTTCCGCCGTGTAGGCCTTATTGGAGGCGGTAATCTTGTCCAGGTCCTGCTTTACCTCGCCGTCATCGTTGGTGGCCTCCAGGATTTTTTCGGTAAGCTTCAGGTCGCCCAGCGTCGTGGCCGGCATCGTGCGGTAGGAAGCCGACAGGGAGGTCTTCCGGGTGAGCAGGCGCTCGTAGGTAAAATGGTAGTTCTTGAAGGCCAGGGAAGTAACATTGATCTTCAGTCCGTTTTTGCGGAGGGTTTGCGCAGCACTTTCCCGGGCGCACAGCAGGCAGAAAACAGCAAGGCAGGTATAGGTGATTTTTCTCATAATCCGTTCAGGTTGCGGGTTGGGAGAGACAAAGCGTTTACAAGGTGACCGGGCGCTAAGATTCCGCTTTTCGGGGTGTACCTGCAATACCCAGAAGTAGGTAATTCTGAGCTGCAAGCTACAAGCTGCAAGGTGCGAGCCTAAGATTGCATTGCGTTGCCGGAAAGCACAAGGCCCGTCGTCAAACGGGCCTTCAGGGGTATATCATTTAATACGGTAGAAAAATGCGTCTGTTTCCTGCGCCGCTTACTGCGTAATACTTACGACGCGCAGCTTGTAGCCTGCAGCTAATTCAGCACACTTCCTTCTTTTTCCTTTTCGATCTTTTCTTCTTCCCGGATTTTCTGCCAGCCCCCGGAAATGTTGCGGAGGTTGTGGATGCCCTGCCGCTTGAGCAGCGAGGCGGCGATCACGCTGCGGTAGCCGCCGGCGCAGTGCACGTAGATGTTGTGGTTTTCTTCCAGGATGGCAAGGTTGCCGGCATCGGTCATTTCCGTCAGGGGCAGGTTGACGGCATCCTTTACATGGCCTTCGGCAAACTCGGCGGGCCGGCGTACATCCAGCACCACGATGTTGGGATCGAAGGGCAGGTCCATGGCCAGTTCGTCCGCTTCCACTTCAATGACCATATCGATATCCTCACCGGCAGCCCGCCAGGCCGCGAAGCCGCCTTCGAGGTAGCCGCGGATCTGCTGGAAGCCTACGCGGGCCAGGCGGATGATGGTTTCCCGTTCCCGACCGCTTTCCGTTACCAGCACCAGGGGCTGGTCGAAAGGCAGGAGCGAGCCGGCCCACTCGGCAAACCGGCCTTCCAGTCCGACGAAAACGGAACCGGGCACAAAGCCGTTTACAAACGTGGCGGCGGGGCGCGTATCCACCAGCACCACCGATTCGTCCA
>DATAGL010000996.1:0-1797 GCA_036263755.1 Chitinophagaceae bacterium
CCGGCCGTGAGATAGATGCCACGACTATGGTTTTCCCGCCTTTTCAAGTCAATTATGGAAAGAACACCCGAATCGGTAAAAACGTCTTTATCAATTTCGATTGTACGTTCCTGGACCTTGGCGGCATTACCATTGAAGACAATGTAATGCTGGGGCCCAAAGTAAGCTTGTTAACCGAAGGACACCCTGTCGCTGCAAATGAGAGGCAGACATTGACTACCGGCAATATTCTTATTCAAAAGGGCGCCTGGATCGGTGCCGGCGCTATCATTTTACAGGGCGTCACCATTGGTGAGCATGCGGTTGTTGCGGCAGGAGCCGTCGTGTCGAAGGATGTACCGGCCCATACGATCGTTGGCGGCATTCCGGCAAAGCATATCAAAAACATCTAAACCGTAATGAACATGAAATCCTTTGTCACCTTTTTATCCTGTTTCATCTGCATCCAAGTTTTTGCTTGTTGCAATCAACCCAACGAAATGGCAGGCAATCCTGATGATGTGTTACATACCGGCAGTGCCCGATTGAAAATAAGCGTCGGCACCCATGTTTTTACCGCGACGCTGTATAACAATGCCACGGTTACTGCATTCAAAGCAAGGCTGCCCCTTACCATTCAAATGCGGGAGTTGAACAAAAATGAAAAGTATGTTGACCTGCCTGATCCTCTGCCGGCCGGTGCTTCCGATCCGGGTACAATACAGGCAGGTGACCTGCGGTTGTACGGCACCAATACATTAGTGCTTTTCTATAAAACATTTTCCACATCGTATCCCTATACGCCAATGGGACGTATCGATGATGCATCCGGATTGGCTGCTGCATTGGGAACTGGTAATGTTTCGGTGACGTTTGCATTGCAATAGAAAAGGAAGGCGGATGGAATCATTTATCAGAACAGTAAAAAGCTTGATATGAAATTATATGTAATTACCGCAATGGCTTCTCTGGCATTGCTCACCATGGGTTGTGCCGAAAATAACGTGCAAGACAAGGAGACGGAATTAACAGCGATTTTTCCAAAAGGTGAAAAAGGCCCGGCGGAAAATTTCACCGGCAATGTCTGGAATACCCCGCTGGTTGCCAATGACAGCACGTACAATATGGTGATCGGAAACGTATTCTTTGAACCGGGTGCCCGGAGCAACTGGCACCGGCATCCTGCAGGACAGGTACTGATTATTACGGATGGTGTGGGTTATCATCAAATCAAAGGACAACCGCGGCAAACCCTTAGAAAAGGCGACGTGGTGAGGTGTCCGCCCAATGTAGAACACTGGCACGGTGCCAGCCCGGATACCGGCATGCAGCAACTGTACATTTTACCCAAAACAGAAAAGGGTATCGTGACCTGGTTGCAGAAAGTAACGGATGAAGAATACAACAGTGGTAAATAACAATAAAAAGATTTCTATGAAAGACAACAATCAATCATCAAGAAGAAAGTTCATTCAACAAACGGTATGGGCAGGTACCGGATTGATGCTGGCAGGCCCCTTGGAAATTTTCGCACAAACAGCCGGTGCAAAAAACATAAAGTCCAGAGGTTACGCTGCGAAAGACGCGTCCGGAAAGCTGGTTCCCTGGGAATTTGAACGCAGGGCGGTGGGCGACAATGACATTCTTATTGACATCAAGTTTGCCAGTATCTGCCATTCCGATATTCACCAGATGAAGGGCGATTGGGGCGCACAGCCTTACCCGCAGGTTCCCGGTCATGAAATCGCAGGTATTGTGACCGCCGTTGGAAGGAAGGTGAGTAAGTTTAAAGTAGGTGACCGGGCAGGTGTTGGCTGC
>DATAGL010000997.1:0-6427 GCA_036263755.1 Chitinophagaceae bacterium
CTCCACCGGCCGGTTCCAAAATCCAACCCAACCCCTATCTTTGCCGTCCGTTAAAATTTCTTTAATACTGGCTTTCCGGTTGGCCCGTCTTCTTTTTATCGGGTCTCCTCCGGCCGGCGTTTAAGAACATTCTGGCGCAAAAAAATAAACCAAACAAATACACATGAATTCTTACGTGTACCTAGTCCCCGCCATGGGCTTGATTGGCTTACTGTATACACTCTGGAAATATCTATGGGTCAGTAAACAGGAAACCGGCACCGATCGCATGCGCGAAATCAGCAATTATATTGCTGAGGGCGCAATGGCATTTTTGAGAGCCGAATGGAAAATCCTGACTTACTTCGGCCTGATCGTGGCGCTGCTGCTGGGTCTGATGGCCAGCCGGAACCCGCATTCACACTGGTTTATTGCCGTAGCCTTCCTGATTGGTGCCTTCTTCAGCGCCCTGGCCGGTTATATCGGTATGCGTGCCGCGACCAAGGCAAACGTACGTACAGCCCATGCCGCCCGTACCAGTCTTGCCAAAGCACTGAACGTTTCCTTCACAGGCGGCGCTGTAATGGGTATGGGTGTTGCCGGTCTGGCCGTATTGGGTTTGGGTGGTTTGTTCATCGCTCTCCGCCAGGCCTTTGCGCCTGATGCTGATGTAAATTCCGCTGATATGCTGCGTGCCGTTGAGGTCCTGACCGGATTTTCACTGGGTGCGGAAAGCATTGCCCTGTTCGCCCGTGTGGGTGGCGGTATCTATACAAAAGCAGCCGACGTAGGCGCTGACCTCGTTGGTAAAGTGGAAGCCGGTATCCCGGAAGACGATCCGCGCAACCCTGCTACCATCGCCGACAACGTGGGTGACAACGTAGGTGACGTGGCCGGTATGGGTGCCGACCTTTTTGGATCTTATGTCGCCACGGTACTGGCAACGATCGTATTGGGACAGGAAACGCGCTCCCCGGACGACTTCGGTGGTTTCGCTCCGATCCTTCTCCCGATGTTGATTGCCGGCGTTGGTATCCTGTTTTCGATAGTTGGAACCTGGTTTGTCCGCATTTCGGATACGGCGGGTGTCAGCACTTCAGCTGTCCAGCGCGCCCTGAACATGGGTAACTGGGGATCTATCGTCCTTACGGCTATTGCTTCCTACTTCCTGGTGAACTGGCTCCTTCCGGATACGATGGAACTCCGGGGCATTGAATTCACCAAGGAAGGTGTGTTCGGCGCCATCGTGGTAGGCCTTGTGGTAGGTACCCTGATGAGTATTATCACCGAGCATTATACCGCAATGGGCAAAGGCCCGGTTTCTTCCATTGTGCGCCAGTCGGCAACGGGTCATGCCACCAATGTGATCGGCGGCCTGGCCGTTGGTATGGAATCCACGTTCCTGCCTATTCTGGTGCTGGCAGGCGGTATCTGGGGTTCTTATGAGCTGGCCGGACTCTACGGTGTGGCCATTGCTGCAGCCGGAATGATGGCTACTACTGCGATGCAGCTTGCAATTGACGCCTTTGGTCCGATTGCCGATAACGCCGGTGGTATTGCCGAAATGAGCGAATTACCGAAAGAGGTACGGGAAAAGACCGATACCCTGGATGCCGTGGGCAACACCACAGCTGCCACCGGTAAAGGTTTCGCCATTGCTTCGGCAGCCCTGACGGCACTGGCCCTTTTTGCCGCGTTTGTGGGTGTTGCGGGCATCGATGGTATTGATATTTATAAGGCAGATGTGCTTGCTTCGCTTTTCGTGGGCGGTATGATTCCGTTTATCTTTTCCTCACTGGCGATCCGTGCTGTAGGACAGGCGGCGATGGCGATGGTGGAAGAAGTACGCCGGCAGTTCCGCACCATTCCTGGAATCATGGAAGGCAAGGGAAAGCCGGAATATGACAAATGCGTAGCCATCTCCACGGAAGCCTCCATCAAAAAAATGATGCTGCCGGGTGCCATAGCCATTGTCTCTCCGATCATTATCGGTTTCCTGCTCGGACCCGAAGCGCTGGGCGGATTCCTGGCCGGTGCTACCGTGAGCGGTGTACTGATGGGTATGTTCCAGAACAACGCCGGCGGCGCATGGGACAATGCGAAGAAGAGCTTTGAAAAAGGTGTGGATATTAACGGACAGAAATATTTCAAAGGTTCTGATCCCCATAAAGCTTCCGTAACCGGTGATACGGTAGGTGACCCTTTTAAAGACACATCAGGTCCTTCCATGAACATCCTCATCAAGCTGATGTCCATTGTTGCCCTGGTACTCGCCCCCACCCTTGCCGATCGTTTCGGAACAAAAAATTCTGACGATGACGCAGCGAAAGGAAAAGTAGAGCGGTCTATTGAAGTAGAAACGCCGAAGACAAGCGCCACCCCGGTGGTGTATAAATAAGTTCTGCTTTATGAGAGATAAAAAAAGACCCCGCCAGCGTGGCGGGGCTTTTTGTTTTTACGGCTTACTAAACCCAAAAATTTCTTAGTCGCTGACACGTGCCGCCATGGTATCCGCCATATTGTAGTGCATTTGCACTTTCGGCAGGTACTTATTGGCATATTCAATCATACGGCGGTGCGAGCCCGAGTTAACTTCTGTCTGAAACAGTTGTAAAGCGGCCTGGTGGGCAACCACCTGTGTGGCGATGTAGGCTGAGTCGAAACTGGGTCCGGACAAAGCAGCCAGGGTAGTACGCAGGTCAATAACCGATGCAGGCAATGAATCATTAAGGCTTACATTCAGATCCATGTCATCCGAAATGTCTTCCAGTTCCTCCTGGGCGGTGGTGTGCTCGGTTACCATCATCTGGGCAAATGTGCGGACAGAAGCATCGGTTGCCTGCTGCAGGGCCAGGTTGCCCATTTGTATTTCAGCCCGGTTCGACATAGAGGCCTGAACGGCAAAGTCCTTATCCTGCTGGCTGGCGGCGATGTCGTCGTCATCATTTTTGTCACATGCAGTGAACAGTCCCGCTACGGCTACGGTGCCGGCAAGTAAAACCTTTTTCAATTCCATAACGCTTGATTTTGTTGGTTAACTAATAAAAGCCTCTTTGTGTCGGACGTCCGGTAGGTAGGCAGTATGCTGCTCTTTCAAAATCCGTGCTATGTTGGTTGAAACATTTTATTTTTTTGTATAATAAGATGCAGAAACAGTCGTTCCGCGAATAGGTCCCTGTGATACCGGTCAGTCTCTAATGTACTGATGGGGGTATTGTATGCTTGAATACGTTTGCTTGGCCAACTATTTTAATGCAACTCATCCCGGATTCCAGCCATTCATGGATTTTACAGGTAAGCGATAACTTTAAAATGCTGGTAATCAATATAAAAAAGTTATTGACTCCAATGCCCTGACCAGTGGTACGTTCTTATACGAAATAGGTCGTATATTCGTTTTATAATAAAGTGTTCTATGGCAGCACCCAAATACGTAAAACCAACGGAAAGCGAACTGGAGATTCTACAGATTCTTTGGAATAAGGGACTGGCTACTGTGCGGGAAGTGCACGAGGAACTGGCAAAAGCAAAGGATGTAGGATACACTACTACACTCAAGCTGATGCAGATCATGCATGAAAAGGGACTGGTAAACCGGGATGAGTCCATGCGCACCCATATCTACCAGCCGGCCGTGAACAAGGAAAAGACCCAGAAGCATCTTTTGGGAAAAATGATTGATACCCTCTTCGGCGGGTCTTCCACACAATTAATCCTGCAGGCGTTGGGAACCGGAGAGCATAAGGCCTCTGAAGAGGAGTTGGAGCAGATTCAAAACCTCATCAACAACCTCAAAAAAGGATAAGATGGAAGCCCTCAACCAATCTGATTTTTTACAGGCCCTTGGTTGGGCCACGATCAGCAGTCTCTGGCAAATGGCATTCATCTGGGGTTTGTACCTGCTGGCCAACCAGGTACGGTTACTTACTCCCGAACGAAAATATGTATTATCGGTAGCGGCTTTGTTCGGCGGTTTTGCCCTCTTTATAGGCACATTTGTCCTTTACCTGCAGAACGGCAGCACCCCCCTGTTTTCCCTGCTCGAAGGAGACCAGTCCCGGTCCGACCGCGTTCTCACCTTTCTGCTGACGTCTGCATCGGTGGCCTACCTGACACTGCTGATTGTACCGGCATACCGACTGTTCCGCAATTGGCGCTACGTGCAGTTTATTAAGAAAAACGGTCTTTCCAAGCCTCCGGTCAGCACCCGGCTTTTTGTACAAAAAGTCGCCGCCAGCCTTAATATCCGCCGCAACGTACAGGTTTATGTTTCCGGCTGGGTACAATCGCCCCTGACGGTAGGCTACCTGAAACCGATGATCCTTCTGCCGGTAGCCGCACTGAACAACCTTTCGGTTGCCCAGGCGGAAGCGATCCTCCTGCATGAACTGTCGCATATCAAGCGGAGCGACTACCTCGTCAACTTCCTACTTTCCGTAATACATACACTACTCTATTTCAATCCGTTCATCCGCCTGTTTATTAAAGAAGTGGAAACAGAACGGGAGAAATGCTGCGACGGGCTGGTTTTACAGTTTGAGTATGACCGTATTGGATATGCTTCGGCGCTCGTAACGCTGGAAAAAGCGGCCGGACGCGAAGCGGTTCTGGCCATGGGCGCCGCCGGTAAGAAATACCTGCTCGACCGGATTCAGCGGATTGTAGGTATGGAGTCCAAGAAACCTGCTTTTTCAGTTTCCCACCTGGCAGGCATCTGCACGGTGTTTATATTGGTGCTGCTGTTTCATTCCTTTGTTCAGACCCGTCGTTCCCTGGCCGGAAATGAGGGCTGGGCATTCAATGAGTTTCCCAGTCCTTTTGCCTTGTCTTATGAACCCGGGGATGCATCACAGCTCCGGAAAGAAAAGGCCGGTCAGGCAGTTTCATACCTGGCCGTTACTGAGCCGGATCAGAGCCCCCAGCCCCTGGAAGAGGCTCCCATAGACCCGGGAACGGATTGGATGGAATCACCGGTGGATTTGGAACCTGAACCCGGTCCTGCTGAGTTTGTCCAGGTAGCCGAGCTTACCTCTGCAGCGGATGCCCGCCTTTCCGCAGAAGAACAGGCCCAGGTGAAAGATGCCGTTGAAAATACCCGTAAAATGGTCAAATCACAATGGACCCAGGTGGAAGAATCCATTGCTGATGGACTCACCTCCTCGGAAAAGAAGCTGGCCCACCAGGAATACCTCCGGGAAGTGGAAAAGATTGACTGGAAAAACCTGGAACAGAACCTGAAAGCTGCTTATGAAGAGATCAACTGGGAGCAGGTAAACAGCCAGATCCGGGCGGCCCTTATTCAGGTAAAGCTGGATAGCCTGCAGCATTCCTACAGCCGGATCCTTACCCAGCTGGATAAAGCCGGCGAGGAAGCTGCCTGCCAGGGTACACTCCTATTTCCCGATGCCTCTGTCCAGGAAATTCAGATTCAGAAAGAAGCGGTGCGCAGCAGCCTGAACGCAGTAAAAGGACTTAAAAAGCAAAAAGTGGTTAAGCTATAAACAGGGTTATCCATTCAAACATATTCCTAAAACCGGTGCTCGCGCACCGGTTTTTTTATGCCTGATCAATACCTGAACGAATTTTTAATACGAGTTTTCTATGCCGAACATTATGTTAAGAAGTATTTCTGTAGTTAAATATTCGCATAGCAATAGTTACTATACATGCTAATTAAGAGAGCTCCTCCACTATACTGCTATATTTCAGCTTTACTATTTCGTATTACCGAGTACTGTTCTGCTTTGCGGCCCGCAGCAAAACAAAAGGTCCAAAATGGATAAATTGGGTTGAAAGCCTACCCTCTCTTCAAACAGCTGGATGTATCTCGGTGCCGGAAACTCTTTGTAATTCTTAGGCAACACCTTGTTTCTTAAATCCAGGAAACGGTCCGGATCCAGCACCTTCTGGAAGCAATCTGTTCCGGCATGGCTTATATCCAGGGAAAGCTGCCGGCAAACCCACTCGAAACAGGCCAGATTCCAATCAGACAGCATGTCATATTCTGATTGATACAATTCTTGCAGGCTCGCTGCATAATGGTCAAACCAGGGCGCTTTGCGGTAACAGGTGGAAATGGTGCGCCAATGCTGTTCTCTCCAGTTACCGGGGGCCACCTGTATTTCTGTGATCAGCTGCCTTACGTTCCGCCCGCCCCTTACAGGAATACTTATGGAAATAGGACCATTGGCACTGGCCAGGAAGCACCGGTTTCGAAAACTAAGTTTTTGATAGTGCTCATATACTTCAAAAACAGCATTTCTGATTTTATGTAAATGATAAAACAAACTAACAGGCGCAAAATATTGAATTTCAATTACTAGATTCATAATGTAAATACGACGTCTAATTTTTCTTATAATGTTGTTACAGATAGGCTTTTCACACGTAATGTTACTGTATTAAAATTTACAACAAAACTTATATCTTAATGATTTATAGCCTTTAA